>JACQAM010000007.1:300000-405030 GCA_016194975.1 Bacteroidota bacterium | reverse complement strand
TACAATTCCAAATTCTTTGATGATCGGATTCAATTCCACTATTCCCACTTTTTTTGTCGGGACTTCGAGCGGAGCGAATACAACAGGAAAAGTGGGAGTGGGAACTGCAACTCCGCAGGGAGATTTTCAGGTTGGAGATGGTGGCACTGGAAAATTTTGCGTTCTTCCCGGCGGAAGAGTAACAATAGGAGCAGCACAAATTACAACAGGTGGATTGTATGATGAAAGTTTTACAAAACTTACTGTTGATGGACGAATAATGTGCAAGGACATTGTGATAAGCACCACCGCCGATTGGCCCGATTTTGTTTTCGACAGCGCTTATAAACTGATGCCGATAGACGTACTTGGAGAATTCATAAAAACAAATCACCATTTACCAGGATCAAAATCTGCTGTGGAAATAGAGAAGAATGGAATTTCCTTAGCTGAGTTATGCAAGCAGCAGCAAATGCAGATCGAACAGATGGCGCTTTACATTGTTCAGATAGATGCACGGTTGAAAGTTTTGGAAGCCGCGCAAACGAATGGAGGAAAATAAAATGAAAAATATTTTTCTTTTTTCCGGAATATTTTCTGCGTTTTGCTTGCATGCGCAGCTAAACCTTACACCGCAACCGATTCCTCCGCTTATTCTGGATCAGAATTCTTTCTACAGCAACACCAGTAATGTTATTCAGAATATGAATGATATTGTTGCTCCGGCTCCGAATACAACAGTGGTGGTGCCGACCACCACCATCACCACATTGACTTCGAATACACGGATCCACCTTGGACCTGGGTTTTCCGTTCCGCAGAATTCACAATATTTTTTCCGCGCCCTCATTGCCAATACTGATATGGACCTTGCAGTTTTCAACCCGGTGCAACCGCCCATGCAAACAGAAATGATCGCGTACCAGAACGAAAAATTTGAATTGGGACTTCATCTTCCGCAGAATTTATTCGATGATGTGGAAGGATTTTGTAACAATTCACCAAGTTACGCCACACCCGTCAATCCTTATAATCCTGAAGATTTAAATGTGTATGCAGAATTCACACAATTGTTTCCAAACAGTACGGGGCAACTCGTTGCAAAAGTTTATGGTTTTTATTACCGCGAATTTCAACTCCACGCGCCTGCGCATGACGAATGTTCCAACTTTACAGAATGGATTCGTACTTTCTGGACAGTTCCTTTCTCGGGTTGTGCCGGTGGATTGAACTGGCCTAAAACATCCTTACCGGATGCCAATATTTCTTACTATTCTCATTTTGCGCGATTGCGCGATTATCTTGCGGGTACAGATTTTAATGATGGAGATTGGGAGCCGGATTATCAATTGAGAAATGATTATTATGCTGAAACGATTCATCTTAAATTTTTCCCGCAAGGAAGCCCACACGCGGACAGGGCAATCGGTGTGGTGCTGAGCAGGTTTTATAACGCATGGAATATGAGAACGAGTAATACAGGCGACTGCGTTGACTACAGCGATCAGGGCGGAGACTACTGGAATTATCCGAATACTTCGCTTTACGATCCTCCACAAGACGTGTATTTCAACAATGGCCCGGGTATAAAACTCAAAGTGACAACAATGGAACCATTGCATCATTACACCATCGAATGGATGGATGTTATGACTGGAAATACTATTGAAACTGACAATAAATACAGCCAGCTCGATGGAGATCTTGTATTGGAGTATCCAGCGCTTGTTGTTACCGCTACTCCCATCAGGCCTATTCTTGCGTTCAAAATTTATCCATACGGAAGTACATTCGTCAGGACTTCTTCTGCTCAAATTCTTGAGACAACTTCTGCTGATGCATCAGCTATAAGCGAAAACAGCGCCGGTGAGTTTAAAGTTTATCCAATACCGGCGCAGAATACAATTATTGTTACTCCCGAATGCGCGTCATGCAATTACAATATTCAAATCGCAAATTTGTCAGGCGAAGTAGTTTTTTCTGAACAGAAAAAAAACGGAACACAATCAATTGACGTATCTTCCTTAGCGAGCGGAGTGTATTTTGTGACCTTAACAGCAGGGGAAATGATAGAGCGTAAAAAAATAATAATTGAGAAATAATGCGAACACTTTTATATCTGATAGTTTTTCTAATGTGCTTTTCTTCCTGCAGAAGAAAGGACACTTATCCGGATTATAAGGGAATTATTGGGAAGTACAAATTGGTTTTTATCCATGAACACGATGAATTCTGGCCTTTGGATTCATTTCAATTAATAATTCCCTCTGATAAGTATGAAATAGAATTCAGGCGATGTTTCTGTTCAAATAATTGTTTTTTCCTTTAGATTTAAAAGATCAATTCCCATCCATGTGCGAAAAAACATTGTAACTCACTTTATTTTTTTTGTTGCATTCCTTGCAATTCTAATATCACTCAGGGTATATGAATATTTATTCCTGTTCTTCTCTGGTCATGTTCTTCCTTCAATGTGGGCAATCGCATCAGGAATAAATTTCGATTCTTTTTTTGCGTTCAGTCTTTCATTTCTCTTTTTGCCTTTTGTTTTCATTAATTACATTAGTCAGCGATTTGCTTTTCGAGTATATTCTTTTACCATTTTACTATTGACATTTATTCAAATCGCATTCACTCATTTTTTCCTTTCAAACGGAGTTCCGTTATCAAATGTTTTATTGGAATTCTCATTTTCTGAATCATTCAAGATTGCGGCATCTGAATTTACTTTCGGAAGAATAGGATTGTGGTTGATGTATTTTGCAATACTTGGCTTTGCGTCATGGATTTGTCTGTTCAAATTACCCAAGATTAATTTTTCCCCAAGGAATCAAAAGATTTCCCTGATCATCTATTCAGGAATTTTTATCATGCTTTTATGGAATCGCAATCATTATTATAAATCAATTAAACATTTCGACAGTTATTTTGATTACTATATTGGAAACAATAAAGGAATTTATTTTGCAAAATCGGTTGCTGATTATTTATATAATGAGAAACAAGAAAATGATTTGTCAACTCAGGAAATAAACCAACAAATTGATCTTTACCATAAATTAAATCCAAACTTCTCTTTTACTTCTGAGGAATACCCCTTATTGCATAAGGACAGCTACCCGAATGCATTAGGGGGCTTTTTTAAAAAAACGGGTAATAAACCAAATGTTGTTTTACTTATTGTGGAAGGATTATCTGGATCGTTTTGCGGCGACAATACATACATAGGTCACTTTACACCTTTTCTCGATTCGCTTTCAAAACAAAGCCTTTATTGGAATCATTTTTTAAGCAATGCCGAGCATTCTTATGGATCGTTGCCCAATATTCTTGCGTCTGCACCTTACGGAACTGATTCTCGTGGACTAATCAATATCGATCAGGATTTTCCAGATCAACATCATTATCCAAAACACTTTTCGTTAATTAATCTTCTTCAGCAGAATGGATATGCAACAAGATCATTTTATGGTGGAGGACTTTATTTTGACCAGATCGGATTATACATGAATGAAATTGGATTGGATTGCATTCTTGATGGAACAAAATTCAATTCAAAATATAAAAAACCAGGAGGGATTAGCTTTTCATGGGGTTATAACGATAAAGATTTATTCAGTCAGTCTTTTGAGATACTTGATACGATTAAAAACAAGAATCCATATTTAAATCTTTATATCACTTTATCTCTTCACAGTCCTTTTGATTTGTGTACCAAACAATATTACAATTACGAATTTCTGAAAAGCAGGCTGGAATCAACCAATCCCGATTTTGATAAAATATACAATAAGGTAAATAAGGATTTCATTTCGGCAGCCTTATTTACTGATGATGCAATAAAACAATTTTTCGAAACTTATAAGAAACGCAGTGATTATGATAATACTATTTTTATCATCACTGGTGATCATCGAGTTGAAACAGATATTCCTTTCAGAAGTGAAATAGATTATTTCCATGTTCCGCTTATTATTTATTCCCCTTTATTAGCAACGAAAAGCGAATTTCAAGGAGTTTCAGGTCACATCGATATTCTTCCGTCACTAATTGAATTATTTAAAAGTAATTACAATATGCAATTTAATTATCAGCAACATTGGATGGGAATGGGCTTGGATACATCTCTAACATTCAGAAATGATCGATCCTTTTCTTTAAGTCTGTTCAGTTCAACTTATCCGAATTTTCTGCACAATGATTATTTGATATCAAGTGATCATGTTTCAAAGATTGATGAAAATTTCAATGCTACTTCTGTAACTGATCCAAAGATTATTGATTCCATGCAAGCGATAGTGAAGACGTATAGAATTTTAAATAAATATGTTTGCAAAAAGGATAAAATTTGCAGATACAAATGAAACCTGGTTTCTACTTTTAAGAGATGGAAATTACCAATAAGAAAAAAGAAGAAAACATTTCTGAAAATAGATTTTTTTACCACCCCTTCTTTTTCCTAATTTGTCCCTCCCCCGAAAATTCCTTCAGAGTTAAAGCAGGCAAAAAATCAGCAGAATAATTTTTAAAACTTCACTCTCACCATCACCTTCGCTTCGGTCTTCGTATTCTTGTCGATCTCGGTGAGTGAACCGGCGCTTATCACGTTCTGGTTGTTGTAATACGTTTGTGAAATGCGGAAATAAATTTCAACTTTCCTCGAAAGATCATAATCCACGAGCAGGTACATGCGCGATCCTTTGTAATAGTAAGCGGGAATGGAATACGTGTAGGGCATGTCTGTTTCAAAAGCGTAGATCGCAGAATTGTAACTGTCGGTCTGGAACAATGCATAACGCGCGGTGAAAGAAAATTTACTTCCGAAGTGATGGTACTTCACATCCTGCCAGATCACAAATCCTTTTTCCGCTTTTGCATTCGTTTTAAAATATTGAGTGAACTCTACGCGGTTGTTCAGCGTGAACGAAGAAGTGAGAGGGTAAGTGATGTTGAAACGGTAATCGTCCTGCGTGAGTGGAATAAGATAATCGATAGGAACTGTTTTGTCGCCGGCATTGATGAATTTATCACGATGGCGGTAACGGAAATACATATCCGTTTTTTTATCGGGAGTAAAATTGATCTGCCCGAGATAATCGGTTCCGTGCGAAGGTGCATTCACCTGGTAATGCAACCACGGAAAAATAAAATTATCATAGTAAGTGCTGATCGTAATTCGCGGCGCGGGTTTGGCCTGCATCCCGAAATAAATTCCTTTTTCATTGGCGATCGTTGTGCTTTCTGAAAAAGTATTCGCATAAATATTCTGGAAATCTTTTTCGAACCAGCGTGTGTGCACGGTAAAAGCAAGACGCTGATCGAGACTGATGAGCACGCCGTTGATGAATGCTTTCCCCCCGTTCTGCGAAATAGCTTCTTCTCCGAAGAAATGAAAATTGCGCAAACTCCATTCATAATCGGCGCCAATCACATTATTCGACTGCGAAGAAAATTCGAATTGATTGTAAAGCGATAAACTTCTTTTCAGATCGGCATCGAACTGGCTGTGCATCGCCGTGATGCCCATGTTGAATTTTTTTCCGCGGAAAGAAATATTGCCGCCGTAGATCGTTTCGGTGATCGCATTCTTATCGGCGATCTCTCCGGGAGTGGTGTGCAATCCTGTAGTTTGCAAACTGCTTACTTCGAGGATGTCTATATTTTTTCCGCCGGTGGTGTCGCTCGTTAAAATATTCGCATCTTTTTTATTCATGGAAAAAAATGCAGTCGATTCAAATTTTCCGAAACGAAGAGTTGTTGCAGCGCCGCGCAGAAATTTATTTTCATCTACGGAAGAGTAGGGGCGAATGCCCATTGAATTTCTCTTGGTGTTCATGACCGCCGAAGTTTTTCCGAATGCAAAACCTGTCCACGCAACTAATCCTTGTCCGAAACTCGCCTGGTAATCGCCAACGACCGCAGTTTTTACAAAACCCATATTACGCACGCACAAGTGCGCGGAATAAAAATCGAAACCATTTTTTTCTGTTCCGCGGAAAAATTGTTCGCCCGCATCTTTATCGGAAATGAGCGACGCACTCACATAATTTCCGTAAGTGAAACGATAGCGCGCATACAGGTGATCGGGATTACCGAGGTAACGCGCATTCGGATTTGCAGCGAGTGTGGCGCTATCGGCAGGAGTGAAACCTTTTTGAGTTTCGAGAATGCGTGAATCACGAATGGCAATTTCACTTTTTCCATTCTTCATCATCTCCCGGAAACTGAAATGGCCAGCCGTTGTGTAATCGTTAACGCGCACATAGGGAAGAATTTTATAAATGGTGGCGAGATCGAAACCGTCAATGGTTTGCAATTCATAAATGCTCATCATATTTCCGAAGCGCGCGCGGTGATCGAGCAGGTTGTCGATCTGAATTTCATCGAGCAGCATCAGGTCCTGTAACTCTTCTTTCGTCGCGGAATTCAGGTTGAGCGGATGATCAGTGTAATATTTCAGATTTTCCTCGAGCGTGGAGAGGTCGGCGTTTTCACTGCCGATACTTTCAGAAAGATTTTCGATCTGTTGTTGTAACGGATCATCCTGCGGAACGGTATCTGTTTTTACCTGCGCAGAAATATTTATTGATGAAATGAAAAAACACGCAATGGAAAAAAATAATTTTCCCGGGGAGAAAGTTCTTTGATGAAGAGAAAATTCCCTGTTAAACAAAAACGTATTTCCCTTATGATTCATGAATCTGTGTAAACCTGTGAGATCAGTGGCTTCTATTCAAATCCGTATTGCAAACCCATAGAGGGGCAGAACCCGAGTACGGAATGATAACCGGCTCCTACATCGAGACGAATTTTTTTCATGGCTACACCGAAACCAAAAGTGATGAGCCCCGGATTGGAGGCAGCACCTGCGCGCAGGTAAAACGCACTCACCGGCCGGTATTCCACTCCGCCGCGAATGATGGGTTTGTAGTCCACATCTTTTTCAATTTCGGAAGAGACGATGACCTGGTCCGAAAAATTATAGGCGCCGCCAAAACGCATAATGGTAGGAACACGCTCACTCACATTTCCGCTGAGTTTACTTTTTGTAGGATTGAAAATATGAAAACCAATAACGAGCCCTTTCACCGGCGTTGCAATGATTCCGGCTTCACCAACAGCAGTAGAAGCAGAGCCATAATTTTCTGCAATGTGCGTGTAGATATAATCGAGTTGAACGGAAGCGGCGATCTTCGGGCCAAAAGATTTTGCATAACCGAGCCCCGCTTTATTTTCAGAATATAAATTTCCGAGTCCGAGTGAGGTCATGTTCAATCCGAATGTGCCGGCTTTCGTAGGCATTGCCGCAGCAAAACCTTTCATGCCGAGGCCGGGCACAAGAAAACGCGATTCATAAAATGCGCCGGCTTCAAAAGATTTCATCCACGCAAGTCCGGCCTGATTATTTTGTGTGCACCAGAGATCGTTTTTCAGTGCTACACCGCATCCGCCCATAGCGAGCGAGCGCGCGCCAAGCGGTGGATTATCATCGGCTTTTGCGATGGAAAAAATGCAGGTGAAAAGAAGGAGACTATATTTTTTCATGAAGCAATAAAAGTAAGCGAGAAAGATGAGTTGCGCAAGGTGTTTTGATAAGGTTGGATAAATTATTGTCATTGGTTATTGGTTATTGGTTATTGGGTTATTGAGGTGTTGGGGTATTAGGGTATTTGGGATTTGGTCCCGATATCTATCGGGATTGAGATTTCTCAGCTGTCACCAAAACGTCCTTGTCATTTCAGACGGATTTGTATATTCGTTACCGATTCCCCCGCAAAAAAATAATCCGGAGTATGACCACTCTTCTCGAAGTCATCATCTCACTCGCGTTCATCTTTCTTATTTTTTCCATCATTGTTTCGGGCGTTTGCGAATTGTGGCAACTGTTCACGCACAAGCGCGGGCGATTTCTCTACAAAGCGCTGAACGATGTTTTCAATGATCCGATCAACAAGGATTTTACTTTTAAATTGCTTTCGCACCCGCTCATCGACCGCCTGCGCGAGAGCGATACGCGCTACCCGCATTACATAGGTGCGGAAATTTTTTCTGATGCACTCATCGATGTGATCCGCAGCGATCATCAACTTCCGGAATATTCTTTTGACCGCGATCAGAAAAAATTCTTAGTGCAACAGCCTTTGCTCACGCCGCCTCTCGAGAATGGAGGTAAAGAAATTTTCAGCCAGTTCCTTCAGGGAACCGATCAACTCAAAGAAAGCGACCTGAAACAATTGCTAAGGACATTTGCATTCGGCGCCGCCGATTATGAAACGCTGCGCGCGAAAATAAAATCGTGGTATGGTAATTATATGATGGCCACTTCCACTTGGTACAAAAAAAGTATCACGCGCTCGCTGCTTGTTATTTCCGCTGTCGTCACCATCAGTTTCAATATTGATTCCATTCACATTGCGAAACAATTATTCGCCGATAAAAATCTCCGGCTGAATATTGTGCAGAATGCCGATCAGTATATTCACAAGCAACAGCAACAGGACTCGCTCAATAAAGTGATACAAACTGATTCTGCGGTGAAAGATCTCGTGAAAAAAAATGTGGACCGGATAAAAACAGCTTATACCGAATCGGGTTTGCTGGATCTTCCAATCGGCTGGCCGAAACCCGAATCGCAGAATTTAATTCTCATGATCTTCGGATGGATGATCACGATAGGCGCACTCGGTTACGGAGCCGATAACTGGTTCAATCTTCTTGTGCGTTTACTGAATATAAGAACGAGTGTGAAACCGAAGGAATAGAAGAATAAAAAATGTAAAATAAAAAATGAAATACTACAACGCCCACACCCACATTTTCACTGCGCAATATGTTCCGAACAATGTTGTCGGGTTGCCGATCATGAAATTCCTGGCGGAATATCCCGTGAGCCAGTCTATCGGAAAGTTTGCGAAATTATTTTTGTCGGGTGCGGTCAATAAAAAATACGAACGCGTTGCGAAGTTTGCTGAGATAGGTTTGGGAAAAAGCCAGGAAGTTATTTTCAACCAGTTGCGCGATTATTACAAAGGATGGGGCGATGTGCGTTTTGTAATTCTGCCGATGGATATGGAGCAGATGGGCGCGGGAAAACCACTGAGCAATTACAACACGCAACTCGACGAGATCATCCGCCTGCGTGCGAAAGATAATTTTGCGAATATCCTTCTCCCGTTTTTATTTGTTGATCCGCGTCGTCGTGAATTTCAAAATGGAAATGATATTCTCAATTGGGTGAAACCGTATTTTGAAAGATCGGGATTCGTGGGACTGAAAATGTATCCTGCACTGGGTTATTATCCTTTTGATGAGCGGCTCGATGAACTTTACCTATGGGCATCGGATCACAACGTGCCAGTCACTTATCATTGCATTGACGGAGTGATTCATTATCGCGGGAAGCTGAATGGATTTCCTCCGCCGAGATTTCCGAATGAGTTTCACAATCTGAAAGAAACTGATCCGGCAAAATATCAGTGGAATTTCACCGAACCTTTCAATTACAAAAAAGTGCTTGAACTATTTCCAAATCTGAAAATAAATCTCGCGCATTACGGTGGAGAAGATAAAATTGTTCCGAGAGCAAGATGGTACACCACTGTCCGCGAAATGGTGGCGGGCAATAACAACGTGTACACGGATGTTTCCTTTTCGCTGAACGACACGCGCATTTTCAAAACTATTCACGACGACATCAACGATGCGAATAATAAATTACTCGGTGATAAAATTCTTTTCGGAACAGATTTTTTCGTGGTAGAGAAAAATAAAGACGAAGCTTTTCTGCGCGATGAACTGAAACAGGCGCTGATGAATATGGATGCAACGAATAATATTTCAGTTTCTTCATTCGACAGGATCGCTTCAACGAATCCATCGAAATTTCTGGCCTCAGATTTTTATGCGGGATAAAATGATCCGGTGATGCGCATCAATTCCGGTTCGCAAGTTTTGCTACGATCTCTGCTGAAAGACTGTCGGTGTAAGGGCCGAATGCATTGACAAGAATTCCTTTGACCCCTTTTTTCTCTGAGCTGATCGCGTAAACGATATTCTCATCGCCGGGATCGGTATCTCCTTCAAAACGATAAATTTCATCAATGCAGAATTCATCGGGAGATAGACGGAAATTTTCCGCTTCGCAAATAAGAAATTCCTTTTCAATATTAAAGTCGTGATCGTAACCCCGTTTCACCAGGTCATTCACCGCTTCACTCATGGTTTCATACGATTTCATTGCCGATAGGATTTGTATATAAAGTTAAGGAAGCACTGAGTGTTTAAATTGGTTTTTCGATGAACGGACTCTTCTTACCGATTTCGGTAAATGAATGATTTTATTCTACGATCAGCTTCTTTATTGCAACGACGTGTTTGTTCTCACTCATAATCTGCACAAAATAAATGCCGGGACTCAGCGATGAAATGTTAATTTGTATGTTCTTTGAAAATTCAACTGGTGAAAGAATTATTCTTCCGGAAACGTCAGTGATGTTTGCGAGATAATTTTCATTCGTATTTTTTATTTCAATATTTATTTCGCCAATGGCCGGATCGGGAAATAAAGAAAAAGAAATCTGTTGTTGTTCTTCATTCACCGATGCGGGAGAAAAACAAAGCGAAGTATAATTGCCGCATCCTGAAAGTATGCCCGGTGATGAAGAATGGCTCACGCCCAAACTCACTACGCCGGGATAACAAAGTGTATCCGAAAAACTTACGTTGCTGATGATCATGGTGTCGGGCAAATCATTGCAGAATTCTTCACCCATGGAATTTGTTTTTACAAGATAGCCGTCGAATGATCCGTTTCCGAAGCCGATAGAATAACCTGCGGCTATAATGCCATTATCGACGGCCACCTGCACAGAACTCATTTCATCGTGCCCTGTTACGCTTCCGAATTTTCTGGTCCATACGGTATCTCCATTGAAATCCACTTCCATCAGAAAAGCATTCAGATCATTCGAATTTGTTTCCTGTATGTAACCCGCAACGATGTAGGAGGCATCGGAGAATTTTACAGCATCATTTATCCACGTACCATGCGTCGGGTATTTATATTCTTTTGCCCACTCGATGACACCATTCGAATCGGTTCTGATAATTCCTATGCTTGCATATAAATTCGATTCATCGGTCATGCCGAACATAATGTAGCCGCTGTCAGCAGTGGTTTGCACATTCATCGCCCAATCCACTCCGCCCTGTGTATCATAATCGCGACACCAGATCACATTTCCATTGCGGTCAATTTTTGTAAGAATATAATCCGCAGCAGCAGTACTCAGCGATCCTCCGGCAGCAAAAACATAAGAAGAATCTGTTGTCCGCTGAATGGAATTGCTGAATGAATTTCCAATGCCGGTATAGATATTTGCCCACACTACATTTCCGGAAGAATCTGTACAAACCACGTAAGCATTATTGTTCATCAGTGTCGTGTCGGAATAAGCGAGTCCTGTAAAAACATATCCGCCATTCCAGGAAGGAATGATGTGGCTGGTTGGAATGATCACCGATTCATCTAGGGCAGAGCCGTAAGTTCTTGTGAAAATGGTATCGCCGGCAGAATTCAGTTTCACAAGAAAAAGATCAAGTCTTCCTGATCCGAATGAATTGGTGGTTCCCTGCACGAGGTATTCACCATTTATTTCCGCAACCGCATGAGCTCTGTCCGTTTGTGGTCCGCCTATCATGCGCGTCCATAAAGTATCACCGTTTGCATCAGTTTTAATAACCCACACATCGAGTCCGCCATTACCGTTCGAATTGGTTTCCCCGGCTATGAGATATCCGCCGTCCGAAGTTGAAGCGATCGCCCGGAAACAATCATACGACAGTTGATTGAAATTTTTCTGAAAAACAGTTTGCTGCGAAAGGAGAGCGACTGGAAAAAGGAAGAAGAGAAAAATTGTTTTCATAGCGGGATTTTTATTCTGTCGTGAGTTATTTTCATTACGGCATCATGAAATAATTCAATGCACTAAGATGACAAAATAAATTTCTTACGAAGGAAGATCAACACGCAGGTTATCGAATAGAATGTTCAGTGTATCGAAAAGTCCGAAGATTGTCGAGTGCATAGGCGAAGGGGACTCCGGAAATCATAGCACTTCTTTTTCAAAACAGAGTTCACGGAAAAATGAAGGAAAAAATTTTCTTTTCAGTTTTTAGGATTTCCCTTGAAAGGTGATAAACCGGCGAATGTTTTTTGTACTGATTACAAGCGAACCGAGTTGATAAAGGAGTAATTTTACGATCTAATCAACTCCATTATGCAGCCAAAAGTCAGTATCATCATGGGCAGTACTTCCGACATGCCCGTTATGCAGGAAGCCGCAAAAATTCTTGATCAGTTCCAGGTTCCATTCGAGATCAACGCGCTTTCTGCTCATCGTGTTCCGGAACAAGTTTTGGAATTTGCGAAAGAAGCACACCGGCGCGGCGTGCGCGTGATCATTGCAGGCGCGGGAGGCGCAGCTCATCTTCCCGGTGTAGTTGCCGCACTTACTCCTGTTCCGGTGATCGGTGTTCCCTGTCGTTCTTCTATTTCTCTCGATGGATGGGATTCGCTGCTTTCCATTGTGCAAATGCCTCCCGGAATTCCGGTTGCAACCGTGGGTGTCGATGGCGGACAAAATGCCGGAATTCTTGCTGTGCAGATCCTCGCTGCCGGTGATGATAAAATGCTGGACGAAATTTTGAAATTCAAAGAGAACCTGAAATCGAAAATTCTCAAGGCGAATGAAGAGTTGAAAGAACACAAATTCCGCTTCCGCACTAATTGATAGTGTTCGGATAAATCCGTAACCGGTTTCTGCTCATAATTAGTAAATAATTAAAATTTTCTTGCTTTTATGAAATTTCTTTCCATACTTTGTACGGCAAAGTAAACAAGCCCTTCATGCAGGAACAGGAAGAACAACTCAAAGCGCTCGGGGAAATGCGCGACCTTATGAACAGGTCATCCCGGTTTTTGTCACTCAGCGGTTTGTCGGGTATTTGTGCGGGAATATTTGCGCTGGTCGGTGCGGGGCTTGCCTGGAAATTTATTTACGTGGATTTTGCGGCAGAAAATATTTCAATGCGGCAGAATGAAGTTGAATTCCGTTTTTACCGTTTCTTTTTTATAGATGCCGGATCCGTTCTCATCGCCTCTCTTTTCGCAGGATGGTTCTTCTCGGCGCGAAAAGCAAAAAAAGCCGGATTGAAATTACTCGACGCTATCGCATGGAGAATGCTTATCAATCTTTTTATTCCACTTGCCACCGGTGGAGCGTTCTGCATCGCACTCCTTTATTACGGCGATGTGCTACTGATTGCGCCTGCTACACTTATTTTTTACGGACTCGCATTGCTTAACGCCGGCAAATACACGCTGAATGACATTCGCTATCTCGGGATCTGCGAGATCATACTCGGATTAATTGCTACCGCATTCGTTGCCCACGGACTTTTTTTCTGGGCCGCCGGATTCGGGGTGTTGCATATCGTTTACGGAATAGTGCTCTGGATAAAATACGAAAGGAAATAGGGGGAAGATGGGAAACGATTACCTGCAGAAATTCAATAAGACTTTTGAAAACAGGATACGTCTTGGGATCATGTCGGTACTTATGGTGAACGACAATGTAGAATTCACACGATTAAAGGAATTGCTCTCAGTGACCGACGGCAATCTTGCGAGTCACCTTTCTGCACTGGAGAAAGAAGGATATGTTGCTGTGATCAAACAATTCGTTAACCGCAAACCGAATACTTCGTACGCCGTCACATCTGCCGGCAAAAAAGCTTTCAATGACCATCTCAATTCACTCGAAAAACTCATCAGAAAGTCTGGTAAGAAATAATAAAATATATTTTTTAGCGTTTTACTTTGTAAAACAAAGAACTTTGAAATATGGAAACTAAAAAGACTGAACTAAAAACCATTCGTAAACTGATCGGACTCTTCATCGTACTGCTCGTCCTCAGCGGACTCACTGCATTTCCGACGGTAAGCGAATTGCATGTTCTGCTTTGTGCCGGGAATATTATTCCGGAAACAATTTACAACTGGCTGGTGAAAGTTTCTGCTTCGCTCGATGAAGTCGATCAGACCAAATCTTATTTGCTGTACGGTTATGACTGGCTCGCTTTCGCGCATCTTGTTATTGCTCTTTTTTTCATTGGAGCGTGGAAAGATCCGGTCGCTAATGTGTGGGTAATACGCACGGGCATGGTCGCGTGCGGTGGCGTGCTTCTGCTTGCGTTCATCTGCGGGCCCATTCGTGGAATTCCGATCATGTGGACATTTGTAGATTGTTCTTTCGGGATTTTCGGATTCGCCTTACTTTTTTTCATTCATAATAAAATCAGGAAACTCATAACCCAATAACTCAATAACCACAACATGCACCTCTCACTCACAAAAAAAATAACCTGGCTTACCATTTTCAGTATTGCCATGGGTTACCTCGAAACGGCAGTGGTCGTTTATATCCGAAAACATTATTATCCGAACGGGTTTGATTTTCCGCTTTTACCAATAGGGAAAGACATTGCTATCACCGAATTTTTCCGCGAGATCGCTACGATCATCATGCTCGCCGGGATTGGAATTCTTGTTGGTGAAAACCGTTTGCAGCGATTCGCGTTCTTCATCTACTGCTTTGCCATCTGGGATATTTTCTATTACGTTTTTCTCTACGTATTGCTCGGCTGGCCGAAATCGCTGCTCACGTTCGATGTGCTTTTTCTCATCCCTGTTCCGTGGATATCACCGGTCATTTGCCCGTGCCTGATCTCTGCACTACTTATTTTTTATGCAATGATAGTTGTGTGGAACCCGGCAAAAATAAATTTAAAGATGAGATCGATCGAGCGACTCATTCTATTCGCCGGTTGTGCTCTCGTGCTTTATTCTTTCGTTGCCGATTATATCACTTTCGTACTTGCTCACCACAGCGATAAAGGGGTGTGGACATTTTCTCAGCGAAAAGATCTCTTCAGCGAAGCAGAAGGTTTTATTCCACAATCATTCCGCTGGGAAATTTTCATTCCAGGTTTCATGCTCATGAGCGGAGCCATTTCAATTTTCGGACTCAGGATAAAAAATACGCTGAAGGAATTTCACGCGGAGGAATGGAAACAGGTTGTATAATAACACAACATGCGCATTTTATTGATCAACCCGCCTCACTTGTCTATCGGCAGCCGTATGCCACATGAGCATCTTCCACCGCTTGGGCTTCTGTCGATCGGTGGCCCGCTCATCGATCACGGCCATGAAGTGAAATTGCTTGACGCCGATTTTGCGCCGATGAAATTTAATGAGATCGTAGATGAAACTGCGAAGTACGGCCCTCAACTCGTTCTGCTCGGCCATTCCGGTTCCACTTCGGCCCAGCCCGTCATTTCTTCATTGACAAAAATCATCAAAAATAATAACAGGGAAATAAAAATTATTATCGGTGGAGTTTTTCCGACGTATCACTGGAATGAAATTCTGCGCGACGACCCGCAAATAGATTTTATTGTTTGTGGCGAAGGCGAAGAGACAATTGTAAATCTTGTGAACGCAATTGAAAAAAATATTGCTCCGGAAAAGGTAAAAGGAATTGCATTACAAAAAAACGGTTTACCATTCAGAACTATTCCTGCCGAAATGATAAGAGACCTGGATCTGTACAGGGTAGGATGGGAGTTGATGGGAAATTACAACTACACCTATTGGGGGAAAAGAAAAGCGGTTGTCATACAGTTCTCGAGAGGATGTCCGTATCCCTGTAGTTATTGCGGACAAAGTTTATTCTGGAAAAAATGGAGACATCGTGATCCGCAATTGCTCGCAAAAGAAATTGCCATGCTTCATCATAAGTTCGGAATTGAAGTGATCAACTTTGCCGATGAAAATCCTGCGACTGACAAAAAAGCATGGAAAGAATTTTTAATTGCACTTATCGCAGAAAATCTTCCGCTCATTCTCGTTGGTTCCGTACGCGCCGATAATATTGTGCGTGACGCCGATCTGTTGCCGCTATACAAGAAGGCCGGTTTCGAACGTTTTCTCCTCGGCATAGAGAATTATGACGAAGTCGTACTCGAGAAAATTAAGAAAGCCGGAAAAATTTCAAACGATCGTGAAGCGATCCGTTTGCTGAGGAAAAATAATATTCTTTCCATGGCCACTTACGTGGTTGGTTTCGGCGAAGAAACAACAAAAGATTTTTACAGGAGTCTCCGCCAGTTAATTTCCTACGATCCCGACCAGGTTCAGTTGCTCTACGTAACTCCGCACAAGTGGACGCCATACTTCGAAGAGATTAAACACAAAAAAATTATTATTACAGATCAGCGCAAATGGGATTACAAACACCAGGTGCTCGCCACCGAAAATCTTCCACCCTGGCTCGTTATTCTCTATGTAAAGCTCATCGAAGTGATCATGCAATCGCGGCCGAAAGCGGTAATGCGGTTATTTTTTCATCGCGATGCACGCCTGCGTGATGCTATGCGCTGGTACACGCGTATTGGAAAAAGAGTGTGGTTCCACGAATTGTTCCAGTTCTTCTTCCGCGAAAAAAGAGAAAAAAATAAAATAAGAATTAGTGAATTCTGGAAATAAGGAGAAGAGGTTGCCAGTTGTAAGCGGCAGTTGTCAGTGGCAGTTGTGTTGAAATTAATACAACTGCCACTAACAACTGACAACTAACAACCGTCTACCGAATCTTCTTCAAAACATCCACCGTCTTCTCCAGCATCTCATCCGTAAAATCAAGATGCGTTACAAAACGTATCGTTTGTTTTCCGAATCCCACCGACTTGATCTCATTCGCCGAAAGTTGTTCAACAAATTTTTCGCCCGGCATTTTATCATCGAGCGAGAAAATAATGATGTTCGTGTCAACGGGAAGAACGTTGGTTACAAAAGAAAGTTTCGAGAGCGTTTCTCCAATGATCTTTGCACGTTTGTGATCTTCTTTCAATCGCTCGGTATGATGATCGAGCGCATAAATTCCTGCAGCAGCCAGAAATCCCGCCTGTCGCATTCCTCCTCCGAAAACTTTCCGCACGCGACGCGCATGACGGATGAATTCTTTCGATCCGAGCAGAACAGATCCCGCAGGAGTTCCCAATCCTTTCGAAAGACAAACGGAAATAGAATCGAAAAGCGGGCCGATCTGCGAAGGAGAATATTCTGCTTCTGCAATTGCATTGAAAATGCGCGCACCATCAAGATGATATTTTAATCCGTGTTTTTTGGCAACATCACCAATAGATTTCATTTGTTCGAAGGAATAAAAACTTCCTCCCGCACGATTCGCTGTATTTTCTATACTCACCAAACGTGTTCTCGTCAGCCAGTCGAATGTTGCGTTTATATTTTCTTCCACCTGTTTCGCACTCATGCGCCCGCGATCACCGTTGATTACTTTTGCCTGCGCACCCGAGTTGAAAGAAATTCCTCCGCCTTCGAAATTGTAAATGTGCGCACTCACATCACACAGCACTTCATCGCCAGGTTGCGTGTGCACCTTTATCGCCACCTGGTTCGTCATCGTTCCCGACGGACAAAATAATCCCGCTTCATGGCTGAAAAGTTTCGCGCATTTTTCCTCGAGCGTATTTACCGTAGGATCTTCATTGAAAACATCGTCACCCACTTTTGCATGAAACATCGCATCAAGCATTCCTTTTGTAGGGCGCGTTACCGTATCACTCCTGAGATCAATCGTCATTGGAAGAAAAATTAATTCACGCCAAATTATAAATTTTATCAGTCGATAATACTTTTCTTTTTCAGGATGATTTTTTTCTGAAGCGGCAGTGGAAGTGCATTAAATTCACTCCTGTCCTGCCATTGCTATTACTCCTCGCAAGTTACATCCGGAGAAACGCCCATCCCTGCGGGGTAAAGCGCGGCTGTCAGGGCTAAAAATTTCCTGCAGTGCATTGAATGACCAATAACAAATCTCAATAACGCAAAACAGTAAACAACAGAGCAATAAAATCCCTAATTTTAGTTACTGCAAACCACCATTTATGAGCGTTACCCGCGTACTCGATCTCCCGGAATATTACCTGGAAAATTTTGGCGATAAAGAAGATGCCTTCGCCGGAAAAGTGAATGGCCAGTGGGTGAAATGGTCCATGAAAAAATTTACAGAGACCGCTCACCAGCTTGCATCAGGATTGATCAATTCCGGTTTGCAGCGAGGCGATCGTGCCGTTATCATTTCCAACAATCGCCCCGAATGGAATGTCATTGACTTCGCAGTACAATATTCCGGCGCCGTTCTTGTTCCGGTGTATCCGAATATTTCCGGGAACGATCTGAAATTCATTCTGCAGGATTCCGGCGCAAAAATTATTTTCGTTTCCAACAATATTGTTTTCGCCAATGCAAAATTGGCCTGTGAAGGACTTGCATCGCCGCCAAAAATTTTTACCATTCAAAATGGCGGCGCTGAAAATATCAGTTTGCTTATTGAGAACGGGAAAAAAAATCCGCGCGAAGAAGTGATCAGCGTTATAAAAAACGAAACGCATCCCGATTCACTTCTTACTATTCTTTACACTTCCGGCACAACCGGAACCCCGAAAGGTGTAATGCTTTCGCATAATAATCTCGTGAGCAATTTCACTACGCTATGCGATCTTCCTCCTGTAGATCATACGTGCCGCGCGCTGAGTTTTCTTCCGCTCAATCATATTTACGAACGCATGCTCACGTATCTCTATTTGTATCGTGGTCCCGCCATCTATTACGCAGAGAGCATTGAAACGATCGGCGATAATATCAGGGAACTCAAGCCGCATATTTTTTCCTGCGTTCCTCATTTATTGCAGAAAGTTTACAACCGCATCACCGCAAAAGGACTCGAACAAAAAGGGATCAAAAGAAAATTATTTTTCTGGGCAGTTCAACTCGGGGAAAAATTTGAAGTACGCAAGCCCGGAAATTCCTGGTGGTACAAGTTGAAACTTTCCATCGCCTCAAAACTTATTTTTTCGAAATGGAGAGAAGCACTTGGTGGAAATGTACGCGCCATGATATCCGGCGGAGCAGCGCTGGAACCGCGCCTCTGCAGAATTTACTGGGCAGCAGGTTTGCCCGTTCTCGAGGGATATGGATTGACAGAAACTTCACCGGTTATCGCCGTAAATAATTTCAATCCCGATAGTATTTGTTTCGGAACGGTTGGCCCGGTGATCAAAGATGTGACTGTGAAATTTGCAGCCGACGGAGAAATTCTCGTGAAAGGCCCCAACGTGATGCTCGGCTATTATAATCGTCCTGATGCAACAGCAGAAGCGCTCGACAAAGACGGATATTTTCATACCGGCGACATCGGAACTTTAGTGGAAGGAAGATTTTTAAAAATTACCGACCGCAAAAAAGAAATTTTCAAAACTTCCGGCGGAAAATATATTGCACCGCAAATGATCGAGAATTTATTGCGCACTTCTCAATTCGTTGAACAGAGCATGATCATTGGAGAAAATCAGAAATTTCCTTCGGCCATCATTGTTCCTTCCATTACTTTTCTCAAAGACTGGGCAAAACTGAAAGGTTATTCCATTGGCAATACCGCAGATGAAATTGTGAAGAATGAAAAAGTAGTGAAGCGAATGGAAAGCGTGGTGGAAAAAATAAATGTGCAGCTCGCGCAATATGAAAAAATAAAAAAGATCATCCTGCTTCCGAAAGAATGGACCGTTGATGGCGGAGAACTCACCCCGAAATTATCAATCAAAAGAAAAGTGATATTGAAAGAGAATGAATCGGCGATTGAGAATTTGTATAAGGAGTAAGGGGCAGGAATTTGATTTGCAAACAAAATATTTTTTTAATGAGCATTAAAATTCTCCAATCTTTCATTCAACAGATCAGTATTTGCTGCGGGTTTTTAACCGGGAAGGGGAAATTGTGGAGAAGGATGAAATTTAAACAGCCTCTAAAGATAAATTTCTTGTCGCTGAAATCTTTCTTATTGGTCAATTCCTAAATCACCTTCATTCCATGCAACACTATCGCCGCCAAAATCGCGGGGAATAATAATTTTGTAAGCGCTTCCCACGCAATGATCTTTCCGGCATTCCGCTCTCCGTAGGGCGTGTCTTTCACCACCGGCGGAACTTCCGCTTTCAATGCATCACCTCCCGCGCCTTTTTTCGCTGCCTGTGTTCCTCCGCCGGTAGATTCGGCAAACTTCTGCACATCATCCGGAACTTCATCGCCGAAAAATATTACCGAAACTTTTATTCCTTCATTCGTAGAAGCATCGAGAATTTTTTTCTTTTCGCCTGCCGGCAAATAAATTTTTCCATCGGTGAGCACCACAATTTTATTATTTCCTCCCGTTATCATTTGTTTTCTCAATCCAAGATAAGCAGCGTTGAATCCGGCAACAACATTGGTTCCTCCTCCCGACTGAACTTCTTTCAACGCTTTTTTAATTGCTTCTTCATCATCCGCACGCACCTGTTCCGCATGCACTACCGCCTCGTCGCTGTAAGAAATGATCGTAACGTGATCGCCCGGTGGCAATTCTTTCGTGAGCGAAGTGATTGCATCTTTCGCTTCATCAATGAGCCCTTTTTCCGCCATGGAACCTGAAGCATCAATGAGAAAAACGAGATTATCACGCACAATGGAATCGCGCGGTGTTGCACATAATTCTTCTTCGGGCAGAACTTCTGTGAGCGTCACATCATCCACATAGTAGTAAGCGTATTTGTTGAACGGAGCCACGCGCAAAGATCCGTGCTGCGATGGTTTTACACTATGAACGCGCACCGGGAAATCGCCCATGAAAGAACCGAGTGTCAGAAATTTTTCGCCGCCTTTTGCAATGAATGTATCGCATACCAGCACCCATCCTTCATCGCTCGTCACATAATGATCATCATGCATCATCACATTCGGCGTAGGATCATAACTGTAAAAACTCGAGTGATAATCTTTCACCATCATGCAATCGCGCGCAATCACCGCACCGAAATGATCGCAGGAAAAATTCGATTTGCGGTCGAGCGCAACATAATACTGCACACGATACATTTTTCCTGAATCGAGCGGCGCATTCAATTTGCATTCGATGTATTCGGCATAAGTGTCTTTGTAAAAAAGCCAGGTCACTAAACTGCTCTCTGCAATTCCTCCAATGATTCCCATGCGCCCTTCGCCCGTGCGTGCAGTTTTGGTTTTGAATCCAAGCAAATAAGAACGATCGGAATTCAGGTAGTCCGGCGTTCCTGAAGTGGGTTGCCACCATCCCGAGCAGAGATACAATTCATTTCCGGAATGATTGTAAAGCGAATCTTTTCTCCAGTCCACATATTTATTCCAGTTGAATTGTTGAATGGGAGGAGCATTCACATCTGATTCGAATGAAGGATTCGGCACATAATTTTTCTGGGCAATAAGAAATGCGGGAATGCAATAGGAGAGGAGAAGTAGCTTTTTAAATTTCATTTAGTGAGGATTATTTTCTCATTTGCATCAATAGTTGTGCCTGTATTTCAATTAATTTTTTTGTTGCGGCTGAATGTTGTTTCTTCTTTACAAATGGTTCTATGTCGTTGGCCAATGGTTATTGGGTTTTGAATTTTGGGTTTTGAATTTTGAATTTTGGATTATTGAGAACGTACTCATTACTCGTAACCATTATTTTATCCTGGAAAAAATCTCACTCATTCTCGGATCATTCTGTGCTGACGCAAAAGCGGGATCTGATGAAAGTCGTGCGCGGTCACTGAATCCGAGATCCACTGCTTTCTCGAGCATGGGAAAAGCATAATCCTGCATTCCGGTGTGCATGTAAAAAGTTGCGCGCAGGTAAGCCCATTCAGAATTCGAGGGATCCACAATGCTGTAAATAGTGATGAATTTATCAGCAGCATGTGGATTCTGGACTTGTATCGCCTGGTTGGAATAAGAGTACGCCATGAGACTCGCATACCCGCGCAAACGCTGGCGCATGAATTTTTCCGCACCGGCTTTATCCGTTTCAAAATAGGAAGATGCATTTGTTCTCCACCAGCTCGTATCATTGTTGAGCATGGCGTCCTGCAATTCTTTCTGAAGATTTCCCTCGAGATCTTCTGCATTTTTCCAATCGGCTTCATCACTCTTCACGCAGGATGAATTCAACGAGGAAAGTTTTTTACTGCTCTCCGAATTATTTTTTTCAGTCATCGAAAGCCGCAAATGAAGATCGTCGAATGACTCAAGCAGTTCTTTAGCAACGAGGCAGCTTGAATTTTTTATAGAATCACTTTGCGCGCTGATGTTTTTATCGAGTTGCACCGCCATCTGGCAGTCTGTTTCATTCACATTATTCCGGAGATCGTAAGCATTCACCATCAGGATCGCATCTTCCATCACATCCACCGGCGCCCATTCGTGTTTACCATCGAAAACCAGGAGTTCATTCGGGAATTTATTTCCATTCTGTTTCTCTCCATCAACGAATTTTTTCATCTCAAGGTAATTCATGTCGCCCAGACCGGCGAGTCCAATGAAAACTTTTCCCGCTTGCGGAGACTGTGGCGCAGCAGAATTGCAGATCACTCCTTTCAGATCACTCTCATTTTCCCCGAGGCCGGCTGCAACGCGCGCACCACCGGAAAATCCGCACAGTACCATTTCACTTTCATCGACCGGGAAACGTGTTTTCACTTCATTGATCAACTCACTCCCGATCTTCATCGTCATATCGCTTGTCATTCCGTTCTTCGTGGAATTGCAACCGATGAAAATATAATTCCATTTTTCTGCGAGCGTTTTGTATTTCTCCAATGGCAAATGCCCGTCGCCATGCGCGTCGAAGAAGATCACCGCCGGAAATCTCTTGGCAGTGTCGTAAGACGATGGCAGGTAAACTTCGTAAGTATTTGTTGGATCGGTAAAAACGTAAAGCGAATTGAAGTCGCCTTTTTTCAGCGCAGGAACTTTTACGATCTTCGGCCCGGCCGAATCTGTTTTCGATTTATTTCCATTCCCGCCACAGGAAAAAAGTGTTGCAAGAATAAATGCTGGAAGAAAGAATTTCATTGGGTAAAGATAGATTTTAGTTCGGAGCAGGGAGTGAGGAGTTGGGAGGTATTACCAATAATTTACATTTATTCTTCGTGGAGATCTTCCCTCTATTCTCCAACCTAATACTTATCTTCGAATAACAATTTTACCAATGAAAAAACTACTTCTATTACTTCCGCTGTCTTTTTTTCTTTTCACCTGCAGTGAAAATGAAACTCCGGGCTACGTTTGTTTTCCCTGGAAAGTGGATACTGTAAAAACTGATTTTGCAAAGTATGTCGATCCGATGATCGGTACTGCCGGGCATGGGCACACATTCCCGGGTGCGTGCGCGCCATTTGGGATGGTGCAGTTGAGCCCGGATACGCGCGTGGATGGAAGCTGGGATGGTTGTTCGGGTTATCATTATGATGATTCGGTGATCTATGGTTTTTCTCACACGCATTTAAGTGGAACGGGTTGCAGTGATTATGGAGATATATTATTTATGCCGGGGTCAGGAAAAATAAATTATACAAATGGTGCAGATGGGAAACCAGGTTATCGGACAAAATTTTTTCATATCAACGAAAGAGCAGAAGCTGGTTATTATTTTATAAGTCTTCCCCAGTATAAAATAAATGTTGAATTGACTGCTTCACCCCGGGTTGGAGTTCAGCGTTATCAATTTTATAAAAATGATTCTTCCTGGGTGTTGCTGGATCTTCAGCATCGGGATGAGGTTATCGGATCGCATCTCGAAATAGTAAATGATTCGATCATTCGTGGTTATCGTTTTTCGAGAAACTGGGCAAATGACCAGCGTGTTTATTTTTACGCGAAATTTTCCGTGCCGTTTAAAAAATCTTCTTTATGGAGCAATGGTAAAATTTTCGAAGCAGATTCTTCTTCGGCAAAAGATCTGAAGGCTGTTTTTCAATTTGATTGTAATACGAAAGATGTTCATCATGGAGAAGTGATTGTTAAAGTTGCACTGTCTCCCGTGAGTTGCGAAAATGCGAAACTCAATATGGAAACAGAAGTTCCGGATTTTGATTTTGATGCGGTAAGAAAAAAGGTGCAGCAGCAATGGAATTCCGAATTGGGAAAAATAGAAGTGAAGGATTCTTCGAATACAAAAAAGAGAATTTTCTATACTGCACTCTATCATTGTTTTATTTCTCCGAATTTGTATTCCGATGTGAATGGCGATTATTGGGGAATGGATAAAAAAGTTCACCGCGATTCACTTCATCCGCAATACACTGTTTTTTCATTGTGGGATACGTATCGCGCATTGCATCCCTTGTTCACAATCATTCAACCGGAACGCGACCAGGATTTCATCCGCACTTTTCTCAAACAATTCCAGGACGGAGGAAAATTACCGGTGTGGGAACTTTCTGCGAATGAAACAAATTGTATGATCGGTTATCATTCTGTTCCCGTGATCGTGGATGCGTGGATGAAAGGATTGACGGATTTCGATACGGCTCTCGCTTATGAAGCGATGAAAGTTTCTGCGATGAGTGATGATAATGGATTGAAAGCATATAAAAAATATGGATTTATTCCTGCCGAAGGAGAAAGTGAATCGGTTTCGAAAACTTTGGAGTATGCGTATGACGATTGGTGCATTGCACTTGCAGCAAAGAGAATGAAGAATGATGCAGACTATAAATATTTTTCTCACCGTTCTATGTCATGGAGAAATTTATTTGATCCGCAAACCGGTTTCATGCGCGCACGCCTGAACAATTCTTTTTCTTCTCCGTTCGATCCGAATGAAGTTAATTTCCATTACACCGAAGCGAATGCATGGCAATATTCATTGGCAGTGCAACAGGACATTCCCGGATTGATCGCGGCACATGGAGGTGATAAAAAGTTCATTGAGTTTTTGGATAAATTATTTTCCACTTCATCCGCAACTTCCGGAAGAGACCAGGCAGATATTTCAGGAATGATCGGGCAATACGCGCAGGGAAATGAACCAAGTCATCACATGGCGTATTTGTATGATTACACTTCGGAGCCATGGAAAACGCAGAAGATCGTTTCTAAAATTTGTAATGAGCAATACACAGATAAGCCCGACGGACTTTGCGGTAATGAAGATTGCGGGCAAATGAGTGCGTGGTACGTGATGAGTATGATGGGGATGTATGATGTGAGTCCAGGAACAAGTGATTATTCCATAACAGAACCAGGATTTGATCATGTTGTTTTACATCTTGAATCAGGAAAGGATTTTGAGATCAATGACTTGACAAAGGATACAGATCAACTCAAACTTCCTGAAGGATTCAAAGCGGGATATCTTTTTGCTGACTTGAATGGAAAGAAAATTCACAAAAATGAAATTGCATTCAATGAAATTGCAAAAGGAGGAAAGTTTGCTTTGATCAGGATCGGAACGAATTGGCAGGAAGTGAATGTTTGCTCAGACCAGGCCGCCATTCCGCTTCCTCCACGAATTGAGATGACAGATTTCTATGAAACGAATAATCTTTTCTTTGGTCCGAATATTAAAAGAACATTTACCGATGTGATGCATCTGTTCTACTACGAGGTTCCAGGAGTGAAAATATTCCAGAGCATTAACGGAAACGCGTTTGCAGAAACGACATGGAAATTCGACATCAAAGAAACTTCCGCGATCAAAGCATTTACCGTAAACGAAATCGGTCAGCACAGCGACACCGTCGATTTCAAATACACAAAAATTCCAGGAGGCCGTTCTATAAAATTAAATACGCAATATGAAAATCAATACACCGGCGGAGGAGATGACGCGCTGATCGATGGAATAATGGGTTCCGATAATTTCCGCACGGGTGAATGGCAGGGTTATGAAGGAAAAGATCTGGATGCAGTGATCGATCTTGGTTCAGTAAAAGATGTTTCGAGAATTTCACTCGGATGTTTGCAGGATCAGGGCGCATGGATATTCATGCCTTCCGAAATAAAATTCTACGCTTCTTCCGATGGAAAAAATTTCACGATCATCGATTCCGTTGCAAATAATATCGATCCGAAAAGAGATGGAACCATACGCAATCAATTTCTTTCGGTGAAAAAAACAAAAGCGCGCTACATAAAAGTCGTTGCAAAAAATATCGGAACTTGCCCGCAATGGCACCCGGGAAAAGGAAGTCCGGCGTGGATATTTGCAGACGAAATTGAGATAGAATAACCGGAGGGAACGGAATGCGGACAGTGCGGACATGCGGAAATCTGGGAACGGAAATCTGGGAACGGAATGCGGACGGTGCGGACATGCGGAAATCTGGGAACGGAATGCGGACGGTGCGGACATGCGGAAATCTGGGAACGGAATGCGGACGGTGCGGACATGCGGAAGTACTTATCAACATGACTTGACATTTTGTTTTGTCGAAAATACTTTTGCCACAAAATCATTACTTATGGAAAAAATATTAAATGAAAAATTGCTTTATGCTGATTTGACTTATGTCATTAACGGATGCGTTTATGATGTTTACAAATCAATCGGTCCTGGACATTTGGAGAAAATTTATCAGAAAGCATTATCAAATGCATTGAAGAAAAAAGGTTTGATTGTGCAAGAACAAGTTACTTGTAACGTAATTTATGATGGAGAAAAGATCGGCAACGGGCGAGTTGATTTCCTGATCGAAGACAAAATCATTCTTGAACTAAAGCGTGGAATATATTTTAGTTCTGGTGATTATGCTCAATTGAATCAATACCTGTTGTCAATGAATAAACTCTTAGGACTCATGATCCGATTCTCGAATGACAGAGCATTGATCAAGCGGGTAATAAATACTAACTTGGTTGGGAAGAAACCTGGTTGATTTGTATTCCGCACGTCCGCACCGTCCGCATTCCGTCCCCTCTTAGTACCTTTAGTCAAATTATCACCCCGTCTCCATGAACAGAAAGTCATTTTTAAGAACAGGAATTCTCACCACGGCACTCGCTGCAACAGGCGTGTCTTCATTTGCTATGAGTGATAAAAAACAAAAATTAGGCAAAAAGAAAAATCCAAATTCAACGGAAGGATTTCCTATTGTGATCTCCACCTGGAAACACGGAATGCCTGCGAATGATGCAGCGTGGAAAAAATTAAATGACGGCGGTTCTGCTACCGATGCAGCTGAAAGCGGTGTGATGGTTGTCGAAGCAGATCCCACCAATACTTCCGTTGGCCTCGGCGGATATCCCGATCGGGAAGGAATTGTTACGCTCGATGCAAGTATCATGAGCGATGATGGAATGGCAGGATCAGTTTCATTTGTACAGGGCGTTGCGCATCCGATTTCACTTGCAAGAAAAGTGATGGAGAAAACTCCCCATGTAATGATTGTTGGAAGTGGCGCAGAACTTTTTGCAAAATCAGAAGGAATTGAAATTCTTCCGAACAAATTGAATGGCGTTCAGAAAAAAGCGTGGGACGATTGGTGCAAAGAAAAAAATTACAAACCGGTGATCAATATTGAGAATCACGATACGATTGGATTGCTCGTGCTCGATAAGAATGGAAAATTTGCAGGCGTGTGCACAACGAGCGGGCTCGCGTGGAAAATGCACGGGCGCATCGGCGATTCTCCCGTCATTGGCGCAGGATTATTTCTCGATAATGAAGTCGGCGCTTCAACATGCACGGGCCTCGGTGAAACTGTTTTGCGCACACTTGCATCACACACTGCTGTGGAAATGATGCGTCACGGCGCTACTCCACAGGAAGCCTGCGAAGAGGCAATTAACCGCATCGTGAAAAAAAATACTAACTATAAAGATTTCCAGGTTGGAATTCTCACCATAAATAAAAAAGGGGAACACGGCGCTTACGGATTACAGAAAGGATTCAACTATGCACTTTACCAGCATGATAAAAATACTTTACTCGATTCTGATTATTTTGTGAAATAGAACTTAGAGCTGGGAACTTAGACTATCGAGTTGAAAAAATAATTCTCATCTCTCAGTTCTAAACTCTCAGTTTTCATCTCTCATAACATGAAACAACAAGTAGTAGCAGGAATAGACATCGGCGGAACGAATACAGAGATCGCTCTGGTGGATCGCGAAGGAAAAATTCATTTCAGCGCGAAGATGGATACGCGTTCTTATGCAACTCCGGAATTATGGGTGGAGGCAGCCGTTACACACATGAAAAACGGGTTGAGAAGTACGGGAACTGAACTCGTTTGTACAGGGATCGGCGCACCGAGCGCGAATTATTTTACAGGAAGTATTGAATTTGCGCCCAACATGCCGTGGCCCGGAATTATTCCATTGACCGCAATGATGGAGAAAGAAACTTTTCGTCGCTGTAAACTTACCAACGATGCGAATGCTGCTTCGCTGGGCGAGCAACTTTTCGGCGATGCAAAATGGCTGAAAGATTTTGTAGTGATCACACTCGGAACCGGGCTCGGAAGCGGATTTGTTGTGGATGGCGATGTGCTTTACGGGCACGATGGTTTTGCAGGAGAATTAGGACACGTGATCGTGGAAAAAAACGGGCGGCTCTGCGGTTGTGGAAGAAAAGGTTGTCTCGAAACTTATGTATCTGCAACCGGAATTGTAAATACGGCGAGAGAAATGATCGGATCCGATAAAGAAAAAAGTGAATTGAAAAGTATTCCGCTCGATCAACTCGAAAGTAAACACATTGCATCCGCGGCCGAACACGGAGATCATCTTGCCCTTCGACTGATGGATTTCACCGCAGAAAAACTGGCATTTGCACTCGCGAATATGGTAACGGTAACAAGTCCGTCGCATATTTTTCTTTATGGCGGACTTGCCAAAGCAGGAAAACATATTCTCGAACCAACAAGAAAATATTTTGACGAATATATTCTGCGCAACTACAAAGGAAAAGTGAAAATAGAAATGTCGGGATTGCCGGATAATGCGGCTGTGCTTGGCGCTGCTGCATTAGCGTGGAAAGAAGCAGGGCTGTAGAGAAAAAATAAAAATTATACAAACGCTAAATCCCAAACTCCAAACGAACTCATGAAAGTTTTGGAATTTGTTTTTTGGGCATCTCTAATAACTTCGAACTGCTGCGTTGGGCTACGTCCTCAAAATCCTCATTTACGAAAAGTAAACTCCGGTTTTTCGGACTTGCCCGCCTTGCATTTCTGTGTTTTTAGAGATGCCCTTTTGTAATTTTCATTGGGATTTTTTCTCAAGATCCATTCCGCATTTCGGACATTTTGCAGGAACAGTAGAAGTAACTTCCGGATGCATGGGGCAATAATAAACAGCAGCTGAACTGTTTTCCGGTTTTACTACGCCACTTTTGTAAGTGAAAAAACGGTAGGACAAACCAACTGTTAGCTGGAAATGTGAACCGACCTGCACACGATTCACATATTGATACAAAGGAATTTCACTCAGCCCGAAAATTGTAAAACTCTTGTAGGAATAACTCACCTGAGGAACGAAAAGAATTTTCCTGCTGCCGGTCGAATTGATATCAACATTGTACATGGCAACAAGATCCACATTTTTTGCAGCCTGCATTTTACTCACATGCTCACCTTTTACCTGTAGCGTAACTCCAAGTTTTTTAAATAAGGTGGTACCGAAGAAAAGTCCTACACTGGAATAATCGCCCATTTTTTCCCCAAGCGGATTCCATCCTTTTTTGATGTAAAGGACATTTGCAAACAACCTGAAATTCTTCAGTGGAAATCCACGGAAAAAGAATCCATAAAAAATAAAATCGTTTGAACCGCTCGTAGCCTGAATCGATGGGGGAGAAGTGGTGTACGTATTATGCCCGTTGTACGGATTGATGTAAACCAGTGTAGAATCATTAAATCTCCCTAATGGAATTTTATATCCCAACCCCACCGTAATTTCTGTTCGCTTTTTTTCTTCCGTATGATTGAAAAGGTCATACCGCGGAAAAAATATCAGGTCGCCGATGCCTGACGAATGCCACTTGATCGTATCAATGTCTTTTAAACCACTTTGTGTTTTGTTCAGGTAATATCCGGATTCAACGGACATCGTAAAATTTTTGCTGATACCATAAGCGGCTTTTAAATACAAGTAGTCGCTTCTGAAATTATCAAACAGCGGCAAAGTATCCCTGTCTCCGGCTTTGAAGGTATTGGTGCTGATGTATTGGTAATTTGTGGCAATTTCCATTTGCCGGTCTAGCAAAACTCCTTGTGAAGCTCCACCCGCAATCGGACTTCCGCTTCCACCTGAGCAACATCCCTGCGAAAATATTTTACCCGGCAACACCAACATCAAAAGAAGGAAGAGAACTGAACGCATGATCGGAAGATTTTAAAATGTTCGACAGAAAAAAACCTGCATTAATTTTTATAAAAAATGCAGGCTCGAAATTTTTGAAAAATTAGTTGGCAATAACCATCCTCGTAGTTGCTGAATTTTTTCCATCATTCAAACGAACGAAGTAAACTCCGTTGTTGAATGTTGTGAGATCAACAGCAACCTCATGTTTTCCTGCTGTTTCTTTTGCAAGTGAAACCGTTTCTACTTTTTCACCCACCACATTGAAAATATCTAAAGTCACATCAGAAGTTTTTGCAAGATCGAAACTTACTGTTGTACTGTTTCCAACAGATGGATTTGGATAAACATTGAGCTGCGCGAAAGAAGAATTGTTTGTGTTGATCCCGGTAGCGAGTGCATTGTTGATCGCCGTCTGCATAGCAGAAGCATTCACCGTTCCGTTCACATTATAATAAACTGTTCCGTTTGCTCCTGCGAGAATAACAGTCTTCTGCATTCCAGCTGTTCCATAATCCGTCATACTAATAGAGGCATTGGAAAAAGTGGCATCGGTGGTAATGCTGTTCGTACTTGCCCAACTTGTGAGTGTGGCACAGGAAGTATTTGCATAATCATCGGTCAGGTAAAATTTAACTACACCAGGATTTGAAGATGCGTAACCCGCAACAGTATTTGAAGCTGTTGAAGCCACACTGATGCACGCACCGCAAGGCATTACCCAGGTGATCACAATAATTTTTCCGGCAGCGAGCTCGGTAAAAAGATCATGATTATTTCCTGCACAATCATTGCAGTTGAAATTTACAGCCGTCTGTGCGTTCATTGAAAACGCTCCGAGAAATGCGGTGCTGAGAAGGAGTAAGGTTTTTTTCATGTGGTTAGGATTGAGCGTTGGGCTTTTTTGTTTTTAATTGAGTACTAAAGTTAAACCATTTTAGGGTGAATTCCGGCTTTTTTCTTCTTAAACCTGCACGTTTATTTCAAATTCTCCAATGAATTTTCAAACGACTTGATCTGATTTAACTTTCGCTTGATCTATTTTAACAGGGCATTCATGGGCATCAATGATGATCCATTTTCATATTGCCCATCGCATTGCCGGCACTTCCGGCAAACGGATATTTTCCACGCGCGAAAACATAATCGCTATAGACAAGGTAAGCGCCCGAAGTCACCACTTCTTCTCCTTCGCTCAAACCGGAAATTATTTCAATTTTTGTTTTGGTCTGAATTCCCGTTTCAACTTTTCTCGCCTGGTATGTGCCGTCTTTGATCCTGATCCAGATGTGCGAAAATTTTCCGTTCTGTATTACTGCATCTGTTGGAAGTGTTATGGCCTTTTTTGTTTTTGAACGAAGAACCACGAATGCCATCATTCCCGGAATGAATTCTTTCTTTGCATTCGACACCCTGATGCGGAGCAGGTTTATTTTTGTTTCCGGTTGCAGTGAAGGATTTGCAAAATCAATTTCACCTTCGATCGTTTCGTCTGGAAATGCTTCCGGCGTGATCTCTGCTTGATCTCCGAATTCAAATGTTCCGAGTTCGCCGGAATAAATTTGCGCTTCCACCCACAAGGAAGAGAGATCGGCCAATTTAAAGATGGTACTTCCTTCATCAATATAATCGCCTTCCCTGAACGGAATTTCTGTGATCGTTCCCGAAACTTTACTGTAAATGTGATTGACGATCGTTGCATTTTTAGAAATTACGAGAGAGTCAATTTGTTTTTCTGTCAAACCCCACAACACTAATTTATTCTTCGCCGATTCAGAAAGTTCTTTGTTATTCGTTGATCCCGAAAGTGAATTGATGCGATCGAGTGCAAAAATATATTCCTGCTCTGCCTGCATAAGATCCCTGCTGTAAACATCATAAATAAGATCTCCCTCACTGATTGATTGACCCGGAATTTTCCGGTACAGTTTTTCGATCCGGCCGTTGAATCGCGAAGAAACCTGTTGCTGTGAATTCTGGTTGATGGCAAAAACTCCGGTGAGTGTTTTTTCTTCGCCAATGCTGTCGTACTTCACAATATTGGTTTGAATATTTCCGAGCCGGATCTGTTCCTTGCTCAGGCGAACAACATTTTCCGTGGTGTCGATCGTAACTTTTGACAAGGGCATTTTACAGAGCGGGCAGGGCCCCGGTTGTTTTTCCATTACCTGCGGATCCATCGAGCACACATAATATTCATTCGCCCCGATCTTTTCCTTCGGTTTTCCACGGCAGGAAAAAAGGAGAAGAATAAGCGCCGGAAAAAATATTTTATTTTTCATCGCCTGGAGTTTTTATGAAATCTTCACTGTCGGAAAGAAAATGTGCTTCGGCTGCTACCTGGTCTGCTCCAGTGAGCCCGCTTCTTATTTCTACCATTCCGCCGGAGTATTGTCCCGTTTCAACTTTTGCCGATCTGAAAGATCCGTCTTTCAGTATCCACACAATTTTTTCTGATCCGAGATCGATCACTGCACTCTTCGGCAACCAAAGCCCGTCAGCATTTCCGGAATTTATTTTTGCATTTACCAGGCTTCCGATCTTGTGCATATTCTTATTGTTATTCACATTCACGCGAATGTTCAGCGTCTTTGAGTCCGAATTAAAAACGGGATCAATAAAGTCAACTGTTCCGTTCATCTGCATGCTGGAATCATTATCAATGTAAAAAGTCACTTCCTGTTTCAGTTTTATTTTCCCGAGGTCATCTGATTTGATTTTCAGCATTGCAACGAATTTCTGTTGATTCACAACATTGAAAAGAATTTGCCCGCGGTCAGCATACATTCCTTCACGCACAGAGAGCAACGGACTCTGCTGGTAACTGGCCATTGAGTTTGTTTCCATTGGTATTTCACGAACGTATCCATCAAATTTGCTGTAAACGGGTAATGAATTCTTTACCACCCGTGAAGATTCGATCTCACGAATCTGGTCGCTGGTAAACTGGAGAAGAATTAATTTTTCACGCGCCGAATTGATCAACGCTGTATCGCCCGCCGAATTCTGCAGCGCATAAACAAAATTTTCCTGCGCCGTCACCAGGTCCGGGCTGTAAATTTCAAAAAGCATTTCTCCTTTATTCACGTGCTGGTAATTGTAACGGATGTAAAGTTTTTCAATTCGCCCCGAGTAGCGCGATGAAATATCCCATTTAGAATAATTGTCGTAATCAATGTAACCGGTGGCATCAACGATCAGCGGAAGAGTTTCCTGCATGGGGGAAATGACTTTGACATTGGAGAGCACAGAGGAAGAGACAGGTTTGAGTACAGAAGAAAAATCGACGACACGTCTTTTCAAAATGTTTGTAGAATCACCGGTTTGTTTTTTTTCTTCAGCAGTATTGCATGAAAAGAAAAAAACAAGCAGCAACCCGCAAAAGCAGGAAAGCGATCGCAACATTGATCGTTCTCTGTTATTGTATCTGCATTTCTCTTTCATAGGAAGCTTGTACATTCAATAATGTTCCGAGATGTTTCAGGTATTCCATTTGCGCCATTTGAAGATCGTCATACGACATGAGCACCATGGTCATGCTCGTTGAATTTTGTCCGTATGCAAGTAAATTGGCATCCAGACTTTTCTGGTAAGCAGGAATTACTTTATTCGAATAAGTATCCACTTCGCGATATTCCGAATTCATTTCTATCGTCAGCATTTGGATCATACTGAAGGTCATGTTCACCATGTTTTGTTTTTGCTGCTGCATGTCAAGGATCTGAAATCCCATAGAGCGAACCTGGCTTTTATATTTTCTTGCCGACCACGGAGCAATATTGATGGTCATGGTTCCCATCACGGAAAACATATCCGGCATACCCATGATAGCGAAGTGTTCTACTTTCAATCCGAAAATGGGACGCGAAGAAAGTGCTGTCATATTTTGTTTCAGTTTCATCGAGTAGATGATGCTGTTCATTTGCATAATATCGCTGCGCCTTGTTTCCAATGAATCTTTTTCCGGTTCAAATAAAAGATTCCTGTAATCGCGGACTACGTTGTTCGTGTCGATCGAAAATGTTTTGCGCACATCTGCATTCATCAGGTAATCGATATTAGCCATGTCGGCGAGGATCATGTTCTGTTCGTGAATGAGTTTTGCCTGCGCTTCTTCTTTTTTTGCCTGCAATAAATAAATGGAAGAAAGATCTCCTTTACCGGTGGCCATTTGTTTTTCTGCGAGATCAATCATCGATTCCAGTGTTGCAATATTCTGGTTGAGGATCGAAATATTTTTTTGCGTGATGTAAATATTGAAATACGTTTCCTTCGCCTGCGAAAAAAGTTTATTGCGCTGATAACAATATTCATTCAGGTCAATGGAGGAAAACGATCCGTAATAAGCACTGGTGGCATCGATCACTTTCCTGTTCGGAAAATTCTGCATGATAGAAATGCGCACAACCCCATTGTAAAAATTATTGAACGAATAAGGATTCTTGTCAAATTCAATTCCCGCAGTCGGCGGCATCCATGCAGATGCTGCAGGGATCATAGCGCTGTCGGCGTTGATCCTGTTTGCATAAGACAACAGGAGCGGATTATTTTTTTGAATGGAATCCAGTACCGCGCGCAATGAGAGCGTTTGCGCACTTGCGTGCATGCACACGCAGGAAAGAAAATAAATGACCAGATTTTTTTTCATGGCTCAGTGTTTGATCGACGATTCTACCATATCCATTTTTCCGAATTTATTCAACTCGTATCTTTTTGTCATTTCAAAAACAACAGGAGTAGTGAGCAACACATGTATCGACGAAGTGAATACTCCGCCGATCATCGGCAACACGATCGGGATCATCACATCACTTCCCACACCGTGCGACCATAAGACAGGGATCAACCCGAAAAGTGCAACACATACGGTCATGATCTTCGGGCGGAGTCGTTGCGCTGCACCGCGGTAAACATATTCGCGTAAGTCAGCATCACTGATCGTTTCGCGCGAATTGCCGCGTAGTTTCACCAGATCGTGCATCGATTCGTGCAAATAGATCACCATAAAAATTCCGGTTTGCACGGCAATTCCGAAAAGTGCAATGAATCCTACAGCTACGGCAACAGAAAGATTCACGTGATAGAAATAGATCATGTACACGCCACCGATGAGTGCGAACGGCACGGTGATCAAACTGAAAAATGCTTCGCGCAGTGATTTGTAAACCATGTAGAGCACGAGGAAAATGATGAAGATCACGATCGGAACAATAATTTTAAGAGTATTCGTAGCACGGATCTCATTTTCCCACTGTCCGCTCCATTCAATGAAATATCCTTTCGGAAGTTTTTTGATCGCCTGTTCAATTTTTTTTCTTGCATCTTCCACTGTACTTCCAAGATCGCGTTCGCGCACATTGAAGAGCACCGTTCCTCTCAGTAAAGAATTTTCAGACTGTATCATGGGCGGGCCTTCAGAAAAAGAAACATCTGCAACAGCAGAAAGTGGAATAGGGCCGAAGTCCTGCGTCTGAATAATTGTCCGCTTAATGTCTTCAATAGAATTCCTGTAATCCTGCGGCAGGCGCGCATTCACACTGAATCTTTTTCTTCCTTCTATCGTCGTGGTGAGTTTCATTCCTCCGATGAGTGATTCGATCACCATATTCACATCGTCAACACTCAATCCATAACGGCCGATCTCTTCTTTGTTGATTTTGATGTCAAGATATTTTCCCCCGGTGATCGGATCTGCGTACAAGTCTTTCACTCCGTCAATTCCTGTCAATGCTTCTTTTATTTTTTGTTCAATGACATTTATTGTATCGAGATTATCGCCCATAATTTTCACACCCACATCAGTCCTGATCCCTGTCGAAAGCATATTGATGCGGTTGATGATCGGTTGCGTAAATCCATTTACAGTTCCCGGTATCTGGAGTTTTGCATTCAATTCATTGATGATATCTTCTTTTGTTATTCCCGGCCGCCATTCATTTTTCGGTTTGAGAAGAATGATCGTCTCGATCATGCTGATCGGTGAATTATCGGTCGCGGTAGAAGCGCGGCCTGCTTTTCCCAATACATTTTTTACTTCGGGAACATCTTTGATGATGCGGTCCTGCAACTGTAAAATCCTTTTTATTTCCGCATTCGATGCGTCGGGCATGGTCACGGGCATGAATAAAATACTTCCTTCATCGAGCGGCGGCATGAATTCGGAACCGAGACTCAGCATCATCGGGATGGAAATGCAAAGTGCAGTGAAATTTATTCCGATGGTGAGCCATCTCCATCGCAAACAGAATTTAACAACGGGAGAATATAATTTCTGCAGAAAACTATTCACCGGATTTTTGGATTCGGGTTTGAATTTTCCTTTCAGGAAAAAAGAGGCGAGCACCGGCACAAGTGTCACTGCAATGAAAGCATCGATAATGAGAATGAAAGTTTTGGTCCACGCAAGCGGAGAAAATAATTTTCCTTCCTGTCCCGTGAGCAGGAAAACAGGAAGGAAGGAAGCCACTATGATGATGGTGGAATAAAAAGCGCCTTTGCCGATCTGGTGACTGGCACGTTCTATAATGGCAAGGCGCTTTTCTTCTTTATGTTTATTTTCTTCGTTCACCGTATTATTTTTTTTCAACTTTTGTCATATCCATTCCGCACTTCGGGCATTTGCCGGGCTGATCAGAAACAACAGACGGATCCATTGTGCATTGGTAGAAAGTTGACCCTTTCGTAAGTTTAGCAGTGTCGAACGCACTGATCTTTGCAGAATCGCCTCCTGTTTTTCCGGAAGAGGAACTGTTGCATGCGCCGAATGCGAGTGTGAGTGCGCAGATGGAAATAAGAATTGTTTTTTTCATTTTGTTTTTGGTTTTATTTGTTTTGATTTTATTTTTTGGAATCTTGTTCCGATTCGGCAAGATGCCGGTATGAATTTTCAACCATTACAATTCCGTCATCGACCACCACCCCGATCGCAAGCGCTATTCCTGTTATGGACATGATGTTTGATGAAATGCCGAATGCCTGTAGTAAAATAAAACTTGCAGCAATTGAAACCGGGATCTGTAGGATGATGATGAGCGCGCTTTTCCAGTGAAAAAGAAATAAAAGCACGATGAGCGAAACAACGATCATTTCCTCTATTATAGTTTTCTTGACCGACGAAATGGAAGCTTCTATCAATTCACTGCGGTCATAGGCAATTTTGAATTTCACTCCCGAAGGCAAACCTTTTTCCACTTCCGCCATTTTCTTTTTTACATCGGTGATCACCTTATCGGCATTTTCGCCGTATCGCATCACCACAATTCCGCCTATCACTTCACCATCGCCGTTCTCATCAAAAATTCCGAGCCGCAGATCGCCGCCCATCTGCACCGTGCCGATGTCTTTTACAAGGATCGGTGTGGTGCCGTCTTTCCCAACAGGAATATTTTCTACTTCAGAAATATTTTTGATGTAGCCCATTCCCCTCACGATATAACTCATATCACTCATCTCGAATTTTCTTCCGCCCACATCATTATTATTCGCCTTGATGTTTTTCAGAACATCCATCAGCGAAATATTGTAATAGTTCAATTTGTTCGGATCGATATTCACCTGGTATTGTTTCTGAAATCCGCCGAACGATGCCACTTCACTTACTCCATTCACCGTTTGCAAACCATACTTTACATACCAATCCTGCAACGCGCGCAATTCCCCGAGATCATACCCGGGCGCATCGAGCGTGTACCAAAACACATGGCCCACGCCTGTGCCATCGGGGCCGAGCGTAGGCGTTACTCCTTCCGGCAAAAGTCGCTGCGCATAATTCAATCGTTCCATCACACGTGTTCTCGCCCAATAAATATCCACGTCGTCATTGAAAACGATGTAAACAAAACTCATCCCGAACATGGAAGTCGCACGGATGTTTTTTACTTTCGGAATTCCCTGAAGGTTGGATGCAAGCGGATACGTGATCTGGTCTTCGATCACTTGCGGACTTCTTCCCATCCATTCCGTAAAAACGATCACCTGGTTTTCCGAGAGATCAGGAATGGCGTCAACAGGATTCTGCTTCATGGAATAAATTCCCCATGCGAGTAATCCCCCGCTGAAAAGTAAAACCAGCCAGCGGTTACGGAAAGAAAGTGAAATGAGTTTCTGTACCATTTTCAATTACGTGATACTAATTTTTTTTCGGCCGCTCATACTGGCAGCATTTCGGCAAACCATTATAAGTAGCATCCGGTGCAGTGGCATATTGATTGTCATAACCTACGGCAGCAATTTTTTCACCGATCTGTTTGATCGTGATCTTCGAAGGATCGTAAGTCACGATCAGCATTTTGGTTTCCGTGTTCCAGTCTTTTGAAATGACGCCGTCTTTTTTCTTCAGCGATCCTTCAATTTTGGATTTACATGTTTCGCAATTACCATATACTTTAATGGTATCTGTTTTGGTTGCACTTTGTGCAGCGCCGGCAATGCTGAATACAAGAACGCAGCAAAGCAGCACAATGATTTTGTTTTTCATGATCATGAATTTTTAAATAAAAGGAATGGCTTCGTTCCGCGATGAAACGAAGAAAACTAAAAGGGGAAAACTTAAATGAGAAGAGATCCGTGAAGGATGTTCAGCGCGACTGAACGGCCTGGAGGAGAATGATCACGGTTCAGGTTTGAATTCTGGCGGCTGACCAATAAAGAGAAGTGTGCCGCAGAAGACGGAGAATAATTAATGAAATCGAAAGATACCGGCGCAAGCTGGCTTCCGGTAGAAACGTAACTGCTGCTGATCTTCTGGAAAACTATTTTTTTTGAGGTGCAGCATTTGCTATGGTCTTTCTTTTTGCAGCAACAGGAAGCATTACCGCTCAAAGCAAATGAGTAATTCTTCTGCATCGGGCAGTAAGCAATACTCATTGTAATTCCCAGTGTTTCTACGAGGAAAACAAATGCAAAGAAAAGTATGAATGTCTTTTTCATTTGTTGCGCTTATACAAATATAAGAAATTTACTTTTGATGTTTTGAGGCCATCTGTTTGCACATTTTAACACGTTGCAGAAAATGCAAATGCAGTGAATGAATACGGCGAGACAATTCGGGAGAATATTTTACTTTCACGGGCAATTTAAAATGATAATTCTCGCTTACATCACGGTGTTCATCATGGGAATCCTGCTTGGTTTATTCGGCGGAGGCGGATCCATTTTAACGTTGCCCATTCTTGTTTACATGCTTCATCTTTCTTCTTCGAAAGCCACTACGTATTCTCTTTTTGTGGTTGGTGTTTCTGCATTCATAGGCGCGTTGGGTTACATCAGGAAACAACTCATTTCGTGGAAAGCGCTTTTCTTTTTCGGATTACCTTCTTTAGCCGCCACTTATTTCATGCGCGTGAAAGTGATGCCGGCATTTCCGGAAAGCATATCTATTCTCGGAATTATTTTTTCAAAAGATGTTTTCATTCTTTTTCTTTTTGCCGCGCTCATGATCCTCGCTTCTGTATTTATGATACGGCCGCCGAAAGTGATCCGGAAAGATGATTACTCAGAAGCACGCAGATTCAGGTATGTGCTCATTTTTATTTCCGGCGGGCTCATCGGAACGATCGTGGGTTTTCTCGGGGCAGGCGGTGGCTTCATTATTATTCCTGCGCTTGTTATCCTTGCCAATTTGCCAATGAAAAAAGCAGTCGGAACTTCACTCGGACTCATCTTCATCAATTGTACCATTGGTTTTGGCGGCGACATTATTAAATGCAATCAACCGGACTGGAATCTTTTGCTCGCTTTTTCCGGTGTCGCGGTGACAGGAATTCTTTTCGGGTTGTGGCTGTCAAAATATATTTCCGGGGCAATTCTGAAAAATATTTTCGGATGGGTGATCCTTGTACTTGGAATTTCGATCATTGCATTCGAAGCTTATAAATTGAATTCATCTTCATTATGAATCTCACCCCCTTCATTTAAGGGCATCTCTAATAACTTCGAACTGCTGCGTTGGGCTACGTCCTCAAAATCCTCATTTACGAATAGTAAATTCCGGTTTTTCGGGCTTGCCCGCCTTGCATTTCTGTGTTTTTAGAGATGCCCTTAATTAAGTTGTATTTTTGTAAAAAATAATTCTATGAAAAAATTTCTCGTCATCGCCGTTATCGCCTCTTCATTCCTCGCATCATGCGGAAATAAAGGAGGAACGACTTCGAACACCGACAGCATGGGGGCCCCGGCTGCTAAAACTACGCAAGTGAAATACCAGTGCCCGATGAAATGCCAGCGTGATACAACGTACGATAAACCGGGGAACTGCCCTGTTTGTGGTATGCCCATGAAAGAAGTGAAATAATTTTTTCATTTTCCGGTTTTGAATCGTATCGTAAAGAAGTTGCTCAACCGGACCTGGAAGCCCATTGTTCGCCATTATCTTCGTAAGCAAAGAAAATATAAATACGGAACGATCAGCGTACTCATTGATCCCGGTGTTTTTCACCCGGGATTTTTTTATTCTACAAAAGCGTTGTTGAATTTTATTGCGGCACAGGATCTCAATCGAAAAAAAATAATAGAAGCGGGATGCGGATGCGGAATTCTCAGTATCGCGTGTGCACATGCGGGCGCGCAACAGTTTGCATTCGATCTTTCGGAAAAAGCAATGAAATGTGCGGAAAATAATTTTTTACTGAACAATGTTGAAGTCCGACTTTTCTGCTCCGATCTTTTTGAAAAAATTCCAGCAGAAAAATTCGATCTGATCCTGGTGAATCCTCCTTTTTATTCCGCCGATCCGGCAACAACAGAAGATCGTGCCTGGTATGCCGGAAAAGATCTCGAATTCTTCCGCAGATTTTTTCGCGACGCGGGGGATTTTATTTCAAGGACTGGGAAAATTATTATGGTGCTTTCTGATGATTGTGATCGTGATAAAATATTTCATATCGCTTCGGAATCGGGATGGAAAGAAGAATTGCTGAAGACTGAATACCATTGGGGAGAAAGCGTTTTTATTTATGAATTACAACTTCAGGATTATTTAGGTAAATTGCGTTGAATGTATTCCACTCTCAAAGAAAATCTCAGCACATCACTTTCTGCTACAGCCGTGGCCGTCATCAATACCATAATTTATTTCGATATTTTCCGTCATCCGCTGACGACCGACGAGATCCATCGTTACTGCCAGTGGAATAATCCTTCCCTTTCTGAAGTTGCATTTGCGATCGAAGAATTTTCTGCGAAAGGAATACTCGAAGAAAAAAACGGTTTCTGGTTCCTCAGCGGGAAAGAAGAATATGTTGATCTCAGGGGCGAGCGTATGGCGCGTGCGTTGCGTTTCCAGAAAAAAGCGAAAAGATTTTCTTCTTTCATTTCTTCATTTCCATTCGTGGAGGCGGTTTTCATCAGCGGATCACTTTCAAAAGGGACGATGGACAGGAACAGTGACATTGATTATTTCATCATCACACGCCCGGGCAGGTTGTGGGTGGCGCGGACTTTTCTTGTCCTGTTCAAAAAAGTATTCCTGTTGAATTCGAAAAAATATTTCTGCGTTAATTATTTTGTCGATTCCCATGATATGTCCATTCCCGACCGGAATCTTTTTGTGGCAACGGAGATCATTTTTCTGAAAGCTATGCGCGGGGGAATGTTGTGTGAAAAATTCCTCCAGGAAAATAAATGGGCGGAACTGTTTTATCCGAATACGGAGAAAAAAGTAATGGAGGAATCACCGGGCGTACGGTCGACTTTACTAAAACGAATGATGGAAAAAATATTCTCAGGAAAATCAGGCGATCGTCTCGACAATCGTTTCTGGAAAATGACATTGAGGAGATGGAAAAGAAAATTCCCGGAAAAAGATCCGGAGGTTTTCGAAAATAAATTCCGCTCAAAAAAAAATACATCCAAACATCACCCGAATGGATTTCAGCAGAAGGTGATCAGTGAATTGAGCAACAGGAGATATTTTCTGGAGAGTAAACACAGGATCTCAATTCCTGCCGCCAACTGGGAATGGAAAATTGCAAAACCAGAATGAACATGCGCGTTCTTTTTTCTCATTCCTGGTTCATGCATTTCGATCAGAAACAAGATCGGGCTGCGCAACCTTATCCGCCATACGGTACAATTCTCGCTGCTGCATTCCTCCGTGAAAATGGACACCGTGTTCAATTGTTCGATCCGCAATTCTCGAACCGTGCCGGTGAATTGATCCCGTTCATGGAGAAATTCAGTCCGCATGTGTTCGTAATCTTTGATGATGGTTTCAATTACCTCACAAAAATGTGCCTGACCAATATGCGGGAAGCTGCGTTTGAAATGCAGCGCGTTGCAAAAAAATTTTCCTCCACGGTCGTCGTGTGCAGCAGCGATGCAAGTGATCATTATGAAAAATACCTCGACAACGGCGCCGATTTTGTTATTCGCGGCGAAGCTGAACAATCGTTGCTGATGCTGGTGAATGAACTCAGGAAAAAAAATATTCCCGAAAATATTCCGGGATTGGTTTCCAGGAAAAATGGAAAGACGATCTGCAACAGGAACAGTGAAGTGATGAAAGACCTCGATCTTTTTCCTGTTCCTGCGTGGGATCTTCTGGACATTGAAAAATACCGCTCAGCGTGGATGGCAGCACATGATTCTTTTTCTCTCAACGTTGCTACCACGAGAGGATGTCCGTACAAATGCAACTGGTGCGCAAAACCGATCTACGGCAATCGATACAATTCACGCTCACCGGAAAAAGTAGTGGAAGAACTTTCGATGCTTCAGAAAAAATTTAGTCCTGACCATTTCTGGTTTGCTGACGATATTTTCGGATTGAAACCGGGCTGGGTGAAAAAATTTGCGAATATTCTCGAGGTGAAAGGACTGAAAATAAAATTCAAAATACAATCAAGGGCCGATCTGCTCGTGCAGGAAAATTATGTGAATGATCTCGCACGTGCAGGATGTGAGAGCGTGTGGATGGGCGCGGAAAGCGGATCGCAGAAAATTCTGGATGCAATGGAAAAAGGGACGACTATCGGACAGATCAGGGAAGCCACGCGCTTGCTGAAAAAAAACAACATTCATCCTGCGCTTTTTCTCCAGTTCGGTTATCCCGGCGAGATGAAAGAAGATATTGAGAAAACAATTGCACTGGTCGATGAACTTCAGCCGGATGATATTGGAATTTCTGTTTCCTATCCATTGCCCGGGACAAAATTCTATGAAACTGTGAAAACAGAACTCGTTCAGAAACAAAACTGGTCCGATTCCGATGATCTCGAACTGATGTTCAGTAATTTTTACCCCAAAGAATTTTACAGGATACTTCATCGCTATGTACACCGGAGATTCCGCCGGAAACAGGGAGTGCGTCTCCTGAAAAAAATAATTCTTTCACCATCCGGCTCCGGGCGAAACGATCTGCGCCGCGTTGCAGCAATTCCATTTTATGCGCAGCTTGAATTTTCAGGAAGAAAAAAATTAGCAGCATTTCCCGATGAACGCAGCTGAGATCGCTTTCGATAAATATGCCGCAAACTATGACGCATCCTTCACGGAAACGTGCATCGGGAAACTGCAGCGCAAAAGAGTTTGGCGTTATCTTGAAAAAAATATTTCTTCGACGACACATCCTGAATTGCTCGAATTGAATTGCGGAACGGGGACAGATGCGGAATGGCTTTGCCGGAAAGGATTCCTTGTAACGGCTACTGATAGTTCTTCCGGAATGATCCGTGCGGCTGAACAGAAACTGAAAAGTGAGAACATAAAAATCATTCAATGTGATATTCGTAATGTGCCGAAAAAATTTTCCGGAAAAAAATTCGATATAATCTTTTCTGATTTCGGTGGAATGAATTGCCTTGATCCGGATTCGATACAGGACGCTGCTGAAAAAATGAATGACTTGCTCAACGGGAGCGGGCGTCTCGTAATGGTGATCATGGGAAGGAACTGCAAATGGGAGCAATTTTATTTCAAAAGAAAGAAGGATATGAAAAATGCGTATCGACGGAGAAATGCAAACGCAGTTGAAGCAGATATTGCCGGGAGCAAAGTGGCAACATGGTACTATAGCCCGGAAGAAATAAAAAAGTATTTCGGAAAATATTTCACAGTCCGGAATTGCAAACCGATTGGTATAGCCATTCCACCTTCTTATACCCGGAACTATTTTCAGCAACATTCCTTTTATCTGGAAATGTTGAATGCCGCTGAATCAATTCTCGGAAAATTTTCCCGTTTGTCTGATAAAGCCGATCATTACCTCATTGATCTTGTGCGAAAATAAATTCACTTGAAAATCGTATTGACACACGGATATTTCCTGGAAGAAGATGAGAAAGAAAAACTCATCATGAAACCGTATGTCCCGCTCGGAATTTTATATATCGGTGCTTTCCTTGAGAAAAAAGGGAAAGCTGTTAATATTTTCGACAGCACCTTTTCTTCGTTTCAGGAGCAGAAAGAATTCCTGTTGAAAGAAATTCCGGATGTGATCGGAATTTATACCAACCTGATGACCAAACTGAATGTGCTCCGGCTGATCACATTTCTCAGGAAAGAAAATAAATTCAGGAGAACAAAGATCATTCTCGGCGGGCCGGAAGTCCGTCATCACGCAAAAGAATTCCTGCAGGCAGGAGCAGATGTGGTGGTAATCGGTGAAGGAGAAGAAACGATGCATGAATTATGTTGTGTTTTTGAAAACAACAAAGAGCTTGCTGCTGTAAATGGAATTGCCTGGAAAAAAAATGAGGAGATCATTTTCAATCCGGAAAGAACACTTCTGAAGAATATAGACGAGCTGCCATTCCCGGCGCGGAATAAAGTGGAACTTCAAAAATATTTTACCGCATGGAAAAATGCGCACGGCTATTCCATGATCTCCATGAGCACGATGCGCGGATGCCCATATACCTGCAAGTGGTGCAGCCGCGCTGTATATGGAGGCACGTACCGGAGAAGAAGCGCAGTACTCGTTGCAGAGGAGATCGAACAACTGAAAAAAAATTATTCCTTCGATAAGATCTGGTTTGTGGATGATGTGTTCACGATCAGTCATAAATGGATGAAAGCATTTCACGATGAAATTATTTCCAGGAAAATAAAGATCAGTTACGAGATCATTACACGTGCCGACCGGCTGAATGAAGAAGTAATACGGCTGCTGAGGAATTCCGGTTGTTTCCGTGTGTGGATAGGAGCCGAGAGCGGATCACAGAAGATCATTGACGCGATGGACCGGAGAGTGGAAGTGAAAGAGGTTTGTGCTATAATACAACTTGTGAAAAAACACGGAATGGAAGCCGGAACATTTATCATGCTCGGTTACCCGGGAGAAACAGAAGAAGATATTCGCGCCACGATTGATCATCTTTCTGATTCTGATCCCGACCATTTCACGCTCACGATCGCTTACCCGATAAAAGGAACGCCGCTTTATGAAGAAACAGAAAAAAAATTCATTGGGAAAAGAGAATGGTCAGTTTCTACCGACCGTGATATTGATTTCAAGAGAACGCACCCGAGAAAATATTATGAGCATGCTTTACGCTGGGTGAATAATGAAGTGGCTTTCAGGAAAAAAAGGAAATCGGGGAAAAATGATGTGAAGTTGAAATTAAAATCGCTGATTTCCAGGGCCAGGATGAGAATGAGCCGATGAAAATAAGTATTATTTTTCCTTGGAGATGAGTCCAACTAATACTCCGAGACCTAAGCCAATTAATCCGCCTATCACTAATGATTCTTGAATTTTTCTTTTTTCTTCTAAAGAAGTTGCATCCTTACGAGCTTTGGCATAATCACCCCACGATTTAAAACCAGATTGTTTTAATGTCGCTTCAATTTGGTCAAGGCTTGCTCCGCTGGTGACCAACAAATGCTCATACTCTGCATACTCCTGTGCAGTCGCTTGGTTATCTCGTATTTTATTCGATAGCTCCCTAATCTTATTCTGTATGTCCAATGTTAAAGCCATTATTTTTTTGTTTTCATTTCTTCTAAAATTCTTTTCATCTCATCCAAAATCTCCTTTGCTTCCATCCGCATCTTTGACATTTCAGTTAATGAGGACACAAATTGCTGAGATTTTAGTTGTTATTTCATCTTTCATTTCCTTCAACTCTTCCTTTGCTTGTTTTCTGGCAGCGCGGTTTGCACTTAACCAATTCACTACAAGAAGGGCGAAAAGTATGCTCAGAAAAACCTGAAACGACCACTGATAATCACTAAATCTAGTGCTTGTTTTTTCATTCTCCTTTGTTAATGCAACATTTTGTTTTTCGAGTTCTGTTACTCTTTCACTAAGTGCTTTATTATCCTGGTACAATGTAGTTATACTATCATTTTTGGAAAAAGTTATTGTTGAAAATGAAAGGAACAATAAAAGGGTGGCAATTGTCTTAAACACAAAATAAAGTTTTTATAAAGGTACTTAAAATACTTCTTTTAAAGCAATGAAAAAGCCACGACACATTGGGATAAAACAAAAAAAATCCTGTTGCGTTTTAGCACAACAGGATGAGGATGTAAGATATCGCTGGTCAGCGGAGATTCTTCGGCGCGTTCGTTGGTTCGATCGGTTTCGCCGGAGTTGATTTCACTCTAACCAGTTTCGATCCGCCTTTTTTGGCAGGAACGGTGTTCTTAGGGGCAGTACTCGCAGTAGCAGTTCCGGTGGAGGCGCGATTATCGGCCGGTGCAGGAGCTGCGGTGGTAGTGGAGGAAGATTTGCTCTTGCTTTTTGGTTTGGTACCATCCTGTGCGGAAAGTGCCAGTGCGGAGAAAGCAGCAAACGCGATGACTAAACTGAGCTTTTTCATTGGTTGTTGTTATTTAGTTGAGAAGAATAAAGCAAGGATAATGCCAAAGGGCAGGGAGTGTTTCTTTGCGGTAACTTTAAGCCGTTAAAATACCACAATTAATGTTTAAGTGGTTAACGCGAACTGTCTTTCTTCTTTCCGTCGTGAGTTTACTCAACGACATGGCCGGTGAATTACTTTACCCGGTGTTGCCACTTTATCTCACATCGATCGGTTATGGTGTAGTATGGATCGGGATTCTTGAAGGTGTGGCGGAAGCAGTGGCGGGTTCTACAAAAAGCTGGTTCGGCGAATGGAGTGATCATCTTGGAAAACGTTTGCCTTTTGTTCGCTTCGGATATTTTCTCAGTGCCATTGCAAAACCTTCATTAATATTTATTGCGTCTCCTTTCTGGGCATTGTTCACGCGTGCGAGTGATCGCCTGGGAAAAGGTGTACGCACGGGAGCGCGTGATGCGATGCTTGCGGAAGAGACAGGACAAAATGTGCGCGGAAAAGTTTTTGGTTTTCACCGCGCAATGGATACTGCCGGTGCATTCATAGGTCCGGTCATTGCTTTGGTGTGGATCGGTTTTCACCGCGACGGAAATTACCGTCCTCTTTTTTATTTCGCACTGTTGCCGGGATTATTCGGTGTTTCTGTTTTGTTCCTGCTGAAAGAAAAAGCCGGGAAAGTGAAGAGCAGTGTTCATCGCAAAAAACTTTTTTCATTTTCATACTGGAAAAGATCGTCGCGTGCTTTCAGGCGGTTGGTGGGAATACTCACGCTCTTTGCTTTATTCAACAGTTCCGACATGTTCCTTCTTCTGCGGGTAAAAGATCTTTTTCCCAATGGTGCAATAATTTCGGGATGGAATATTTCTCCCGCCATGCTGGTGATCGCCTGTTATATTTTTTCGAATTTCATTTACGCGATCATTTCTTTTCCGGCAGGATCATTGTCGGACAGATCGGGCCCGAAAAAAATGCTCATTATGGGATTTGTTTTTTTCGTGATGATGTATTCAGGGATGGCATTGCTTGTGCCGGGCCACAGCGGAAACCTGCGGATCGTTGTGCTGTTATTTTTTATTTACGGATTGTATTCTGCATTCACGGATGGAATTTCACGCGCATGGGTGAGCATGATCTGCGGGCAAGAAGACAAAGGAAAAGCATTGGGACTTTTTTCTGCATTCGCCAGTATTGCCACACTCTTTGCAAGTGTTACAGCAGGATTGTTATGGAAATTTGCAGGGCCATTACCGGTATTCATTCTTCCCTCTCTTGTTGCGGTCATCACAATTTTCTGGCTTATCTTTCTGACGAAAGAACCTGAATTTAAAAAAAAATAACATGAAGTATTCTGTTATTCTCCTTGCGTTTCTTTTTTTCTCCTGTAGTGGTGATCAAAAGAAGGACCCATCAAAAACCGATTCACTTTCTTCAAAAGATTCTTTGAAGAAAGCGATGAGGCAGGATCTTCAGCCGGCTGATGAAATTCACCAGTTCAACTGGATCTACAGTGCATTTGCGGATGCCGCTACTTCAGGTAAAGATTCGCTCGCCGATAAATTCATTTCCCCGAATGATGGATTGTGGATCATTTATGCGCCGGGTGCAATGCCGGAGTTCGAGAACGTAAAACATTTTGACGATTTTGACTGGAATGGAAAAAAACTTCTACCGTTAGATCGCAATAACATGATGGCGGTTCCGGTAGAAGGAGAACTGCCGGTTGCTGATTGCAATAAAAGCAGCGGCTATTCCAAAGAGGGTTGTTTTACAACACAACTCAATATTTTTGCAGATGAAAAGGCGTGGACGTATTCGTCGCTTTCGGAAACCGACCAGGGCAAGGTGAAGCAACTGGCATCGAAGATCACGAGAACCGTGGTGAATACTGCTGTCGGTAAATTCTATTTCACACTTTCGGGAAGCACCTGGTACCTTACATTTATCGATCTGAGAGTGCCGTGCGATGCGTAGGGTTGATTACAGATAGTACAGATATGCAGATTACAAAAGCTATCGCTCAGGATTGCTTCTCCCGATTAAAATCGGTATCGCTATGACCCGTGCACGATCTGTATATCTGTACTATCAGTAATCCTCGATAAAAAAAACAGCCGGATATTTCCACCCGGCTGCCATAGAATTATTTTTCAGATTATTTTACAATAATTTTTTCCGTGAATATTTTTTCTCCGGAAAGAATTTTCACAAAATAAATTCCTGCCGCCTGTGAAGAGAGGTTCACATTTACACTTTGCGAATTCGATTCGGAAGAATAGATCATTTCACCCAGATCATTCATCACTTCCACGCGATCGATAGTTGACGGAGACTGGATAATAAAAATTCCATTGGAAGGATTCGGATAAACGAATGGAATATTTTTCAATCCGGAGAAAGCAACAGGGATCGAAGTGGTGAGTGGTTGTGTTTTGAAATGCATCTCATCTACTTTCAGATCGGAGCCCACATAAGTCAGTGCTGAATCCTGCCACAGTGAAGAATTAATATTGATGATCACGGAATCGGGCGCCTGCGCGAGGTTAAATGGAATATCAACGAGTTGATAAGAAGCTGAAGCTCCCAGGCGTCGTCCAAACCAATTAATGGAATTTCCATTCAGAATATAATTCATATCCACTTCAGCAGAATCATTTCCTGATGGCAAATACTTATAATAAAATTCAAGCGTGTCAATTTGGTTGGTGAATGCATTGCCTCCCAATTGGCAATTGCAGGAATTACTCCACATACCTGTAGAAACACTGGAAGAATTTGCTGCCGGAGTTGAATTAGGTCCACGCTGACCGAGATACGTCATCAGTTCACAGGCGAAATTTCCCGCAACACGATCTGTAGTTTGTGTAACGCTTGTTCCGGCGTCATTGGTATTCGAATACCAGTTCGTCGGACTATAAATTGTTTGACTGTTCCATGTTTCAAAATCCCCGTCGAATTGCGCGGGCTGACTTGCAACACCGGTGAACGTAAGACTGTCGAGCTGGAACATGCTGTTATTCATCACCAGGTTGTTGTTGAGAAAATCGCTTGAAGCTGCAGCAATGATCACCGTGTCGGGTGCAAAGGGAAGTGCGGGAGAAAATGTAATGTTGAAAGGGGTGTAAGAATTATGCACTCCGTAAAAAGGTAAAACATAAACGCCAATGTTCGCGCCGTTCAGTTTAAATGAAAGGAGGATGCGTGCCGTATCATTTCCCAGAGTATTGTTTTTATAATAACCGCGGACTCCTGTCGCCTGCTGGTTGTATGGAATTCCACCGGGCCAGTAATTTGTTGGAGGTCCGTTCGGATTTCCATTGATGAAATATCCGAAACAGGTATCCGCGCCAATGTGAGTGACGAGTTGAACCGCATAAGCGCCGTGGTAGTAGTCAGATGTTTTTAAACAGTTGAATGGAACCTGGCAGCGCAAAAATGCTTCAGGATTTGAAGTCTGGGTTGCAAAGGAAGGATACTCGTAAGTTCCGGTAGTCCAGTTTTCAAAATTTCCATTGGGAATGGAGTTCTGTGCCTTTGCAAATGAAAGGCAGAAAATAAAAACTGAAAGCGTGTAAATTTTTTTCATGAGGTTTGTTTTTTTGGGTTGGGTTACCGGAAATAAATCTATTTCCGATGGGAAAGCAAAATTAACCTTTTCATGGAAATAGCAATTCAGTAACTTAGAGTAATGAAGTTTTGCCCGATGAGATCCGTCACTTTCTTTTTCTTTTCTTTTTTTATTATAGATGGTTTTTCCCAGCGATTACCGGATGTGATTCCGTACAGGATTGGAAATTTGTGGGGAGGTGTGGATAGCACGAAAAAAATAATTGTTCCGGTAAAGTATGAATCCGTTTATGTGTGTGATGATTCTGCAGCGTTGGTCATCGTGCAGAAAAACAAAAAGCAAGGCGCGTACAATTTCAAAGGGAAATTGACCGTTCCGCTCATTTACGATGAAATTGAATGTGATAAAGGATGGAAATATTTATTCGTTCGCAAGAATGGGAAATATGGTTTTCTTGATCTTAAAGGAAAAATAATTGTTCCCACTATTTACGATCAGATCGATTGGGATCCTTCGCTGGACTCGGTTAACGTGAGAAGAAATTATTTGTGGGGGCTTCTTAAAGTATCGACCGGAAAAGAAATCATTCCCTGTGCAACAAGGCAGGAGCCGGATGAAATGTTTGGATATTATGAATTCATCAGGAAAAATAAGCATGGCCTGAGAACGAGGGCAGGAAGGGTGATCATTCCCGCAGCGTATCAGTATTTTAATTTTGATGATTACCCGGTGATCTACGCCTCCAGGCAAAAGGAAATTTTTCCTTGCGCTGTTTACGATACGTCAGGAAAACTAATTGTAAAAAAACTTAAGACTGGCCAGTTGGAAGATTACACAGATTCATTGGCATTAGTGGAAGTAAAAGAAGGGTACGAGCTTGTATCTGTTTCCGGCAAAATTTTGCTGAAAGAAAATTATAAAGGCAACTATGTCGACATGAGTTATTGGGGGAGTAAATACTTTCTGATCGCTGATCAATCAGGATTGCAGGGTGTGATCAACATTCACAAGAAGGAAATAGTAAAACCGGCGTATGGCGGCATCAGTTTTTATTTCCTGAAATGGGGAACTGTGTTTTTTGTTTCAGATACATCCGGTAAAAAAAATTGGATCATTGACTCACTGGGAAAAACAATTCTTACTCTCGATTCCGGAATTTATTCCTATGAATTGTATGACCACTTTTTCATTGTGAGAAATAAAGATAAAGTAAGGGTGGGAGTAATGGATTACAAAGGAAAAATGATTATTCCATTTGACTACGAGGATATTCATTATGACGGAAGTGAAAATATTTTCATGTATCGCGAGTGGAATAAGTGGGGACTCATGGATGTTACAGGAAAAAAAATAACCGATGCGAAATATTATTCCATTAGTCAATTTCAGAATGGTAATGCATTTGTTCAGACCAAAACAACTCCGCATAATGATAATCTTATTGATAAAACCGGGAATTTAATTTTACCGGCAAATAAGTATGATTCATTATTGACTTATTATGAATATTACGAAGTCAATTTGCATGGAAATTACTTTCACCCGGAAAACTGGAGTTACAAGCCCGTCATTTATTGCATGAGTCATTCCGGGGAAGGACTACTTTCCCCGTCAGGAAAAATCATTATCCCGGATACATTCAGCGCCATCGTACCTTATGAAAAAAAGCTTTACAAAGTTTATCTCCGGAATAAAACTGTTTACAGCGACATAAATGGAACACATGAAATCAGTCCGTATGCGGTGTATGATTCTACCGGGAATCGTTTATCGGATTTTTATGACGAGATAATTTTCGATGCGGTGAATCCGGATAAGGTAGTTTCATTGATAAAAAACGGAAAACTTGGTTATGCAAATGAGCAATTCAAATGGATCATTCCCGCGGAATATTATTCCGGGGCAGTCATTTATCACGAGAAGCGACATGGCGGAAGAGTAAAGTACGAATCCAGACACTACATCCTGGAATACGACTACTATGAATATTATATGCAGCAAACGAAAGATGGTTTGCTGGATGTATACACTGAATCGGGAACGAAGCGTGAAGGTTTATCGGGAAAAGCCAGTCATCTCCAAAGTATTGACGATAAAAAACTGCTCTATATTTTTTCAGGTACAACTTCTTTTTATGAAATAAACAGCAATAAAAAAATGTCAGGCGTAAATTCGTGGGATGGAATTATGGACAGCACTGGAAAAATTATTATTCCACAAGTGTATCGCAATTTTGTAATCGGCGCTCCCGAGCCGGGTTACATAGGAGCAACAGATACGCTTGGGCATTCCCGCTATTTTGATTTTACGGGGAAAGAACTCCACACATTTTCGGATTCTGTCAGTGTTTACGGAACGCATACGCCCGGAGTGTTTATCATGCAGAAAGGAAAAAAATATGGATTGGTTTCTTCTGAAGATGGACATGTGATCGTTCCGGCCATTTACGATCATCTTTACCAACCCAACAAAAACAGATATTTTATTTTTTCCATCGACAAGAAATGGGGGATCATGAATGCGAAAGGAAATATTATTGTGAAGGATCTTGATGGTATCTCGGAAGATTATTTTGTGCCGGGTTTATTCCGGGTTTATGGAAAATATGATGAAGTCAAAAAAGAAGCAGAATATTTAGGGAATATGGATATTCACGGAACGAAATATTGGGAAGAATGAAAGGGTCGATTCTATTTTATTTTTTTTGGTAAAGGATTTCCTCTGCCATCGTAATTTGTCATCCTGTAATTTGTAATTCTACCAGCAATATTTATTTTCCTCCAGCATCTTATTCGCAATTCTTCTCCGCGCTTCTTTCACGTTGAACTGCGAATTCTAACGCATCTTTTGCGATGAAGGATTTCTTCTGCCGTCAAAAATCGCCAGCACGATGAGTTCTTTACTTGTTATTTTGTAAAACAAAAGGAATTTATCGACGATGACAATTCTTACATCCGTCATTGAAGCTTCTTTACCTAATCGATTGTTTTCACGGATAAGGTTGAACGCCTCAACAATTTCACCGATCAATTTGGTACTGTAAACATTGCTTTGATTGTGCTGATCCAAGTATTCAAGTATTTTCCGCAGCTCCTTTCTGAATTTGTTCGACCAGACTATTTTTTCAGCCATTTCTCAAACTCTTTTTGAAAATCCTCATCGGAAATACATTCGCCCTTTTCATATTCTGCCTGTGCCTCGTTAACGGCATTGATCTCTTCGGCAGACATCTGATACACTTCATTGCAATTATCAAGAATTCTGTACACCACTCTCAGAATTTCCTCGTCTTTCGTTTCAGCTATTTTGCTGAATAAAACTTTTTTCAGATTATTAATCGACATCTTTTTGTGTTTATAAAATAAAGATAAGAAATCACCAGCAATATTTATTCTCTTCTAAAATCTTTCCCGCAATTCTTCTCCGTGCTTCTTTCGTGTTGAACGGATCTACTTTTGTAAATCTTCTCAATCCCATCAGCATCATTCTTTGTTCATCTCCTTCTGCAAAACTATTGATCGCATCTTTTCCTGATTTTGCAATTCGGTCTGCTGCATCGTAGATCGCGCAACGCATCATGTCGGTCTGGATCGCGCACGCATCTGCACCGCGCATACCCACGAGCTTCTCCACGCGCAACTGCACAGACTCGCACGCGTAAAGATCAATGAGCATATCGGCAATGTCCATGAGCACTTCCTGTTCTTTCGCGAGCTGCATCATTAATTTCTGCACAGCCGCTCCTGCAACAAGCAGAATTCCTTTTTTGAATCCGGCAATGGCGCGTTTTTCTGCGGCGAACAAAGAATCGTCAGTCGTTCCGAAATCGGGAATCGACATTAATTCTCCTGCAACTTTTGTTGCCGGCCCCATCAGATCAAGTTCTCCTTTCATCGCGCGTTTTAAAAGCATATCGACAATGAGCATTCGATTAATTTCATTTGTTCCTTCGAAAATTCTGTTGATGCGCGCATCACGATAGGCACGATCCATTGGAGCTTCCGCAGAATATCCCATTCCTCCATAGATCTGCACACCTTCGTCCACCACAAAATCCAAAACTTCGGAACCATGAACTTTTAAAATGGCTGCTTCTGCTGCAAATTGTTCTACGCCTTTCAATTTTGCTTTTTCATATTCCATTCCGCCGGCGTGCAACGTTTTAATCGCATCGTCAATATTCTGTGTTGCGCGATACAAAGCAGATTCCATTGAGAAAACCTGTATCGCCATTTCACCGAGTTTGTGTTTGATGGCGCCGTATTTTGCAATAGGCCTTCCGAATTGCTGACGTTCATTGGAATATTTTGCAGCGGAAGTAATGGTTCCTTTCGATCCGCCCAATGCAGCCGCGGCTAATTTTATTCTTCCCACGTTGAGGATATTCACGGCGATCTTGAAACCATTCTGCCGCTCCGACAAAAGATTTTCCACCGGAACTTTACAATCGTTGAAAAAAACCTGGCGCGTAGAACTTCCTTTGATCCCCATTTTATGTTCTTCCGGTTGTAATTCAATTCCGCCAAAATTTTTCTCTATGATGAATGCGCTGAGATTTTCATCGTTATCGATCTTTGCGAATACAATGAAAATATCGGCGAAACCGGAATTCGTAATCCACATTTTCTGCCCGTTGATCACATAATTTTTTCCATCGGCAGAAAGTATAGCATGCGTCTTTCCTGAATTTGCATCGGAACCTGAACCCGGTTCGGTAAGGCAATAACACGCTTTCCATTCTCCGCTCACGAGTTTCGGCAGGTATTTTTTCTTCTGTTCTGCATTTCCATAATAAAGAATGGGCAATGTTCCGATACCGGTGTGCGCGGAAATTGCAACGGCGAAAGAATGTCCGGCACCCACCACTTCTGTTGTGAGCATGGACGTTTTAAAATCTTTTCCGAATCCGCCGTATTCTTCCGGAACAGAAATTCCGAGTAAACCGAGTTGCGCCGCTTTGTCGAGAAGCGATTGCATCAAACCCGGTTCCTGCGCATCGATGCGATCGAGATTGGGAAAAATTTCCTGTGCGAGAAAATCTTTACACGATTGCGCCATCATTAAATTTTCTTCGTCCCATTCTTCGGGAATGAAAATGTCTGCGGCGGCTGTTTCTTTGATCAGGAATTCTCCTCCTTTTAGTGCGGTGCTCATAGTTGCTTATGTTACTTGGTTGCTAATGTTTTATTTGTTGTCAGACTGAGCCTGTCGAAGGCTGACGTTAATTTATTAATTCAAATATCCCCGCCGCACCTTGTCCTGTTCCTACGCACATGGTTACCATTCCGAATTTCTTTTTTCTCGCTCTCAATTCGTCGAATATCTGGACCGAAAGTTTTGCTCCAGAGCAGCCGAGCGGATGACCTAACGCAATTGCTCCGCCATTCACATTCAGAATTTCAGGATTTATTTTCAATTCTCGTTGAACAGCGATTGATTGCGATGCGAATGCTTCGTTGAGTTCGATGAGATCGATTTGATCCAGCTTCATATTCGCTTTTGCCAATGCTTTCGGAATTGCAGCGATGGGGCCAATTCCCATAATGCGCGGGGGCACACCAGCAGGCGCGTAACTCACGAGGCGAGCGATGGGTTTTACATTTAATTCTTTCAGCATTTTTTCGCTGACCACAATTACAAACGCAGCGCCATCGGAAGTCTGCGAAGAATTTCCTGCAGTAACACTTCCTCCATCGGCAAAAACCGGTTTCAGTTTAGCGAGCGCATTCATGCTCGTGTCTGCGCGCGGGCCTTCATCGGTGTCGACAATGATTTCTTTCGTCTGTCTTTTATTGTTTTCATCAAGAAAAACTTCCGTCACTTTCACAGGAGCAATTCCATTTTTGAATTTTCCATTCTGAATTGCAGCGATCGCTTTCTGGTGAGAGTTGTAGGAAAATTTATCCTGGTCTTCGCGCGAAACTTTGTATTCATTTGCAACCGCTTCCGCAGTGAGTCCCATTCCCCAATACCAATCGGGATGATTCGCCGCAATATCTGCATTGGGAATAACCCGCCATCCGCCCATCGGGATCAAACTCATCGATTCCACACCGCCTGCAATGATCACATCGGCAAGTCCCGCGTGAATTTTTGCAGATGCTGTTGCAATGGTTTCCAATCCTGAGGCGCAATAACGATTGATAGTAACTCCCGGAACTTTATCAGTGTCAAGTGCAAGAAGAGAGATCAATCTTCCCACGTTCAATCCCTGTTCTGCTTCCGGCATCGCATTTCCTACAATGACATCGTCAATTTTTTCTTTGTCAAGATTAGGAACCTGCGCAACGACTTGCCTGATGACTTGCGCGGCGAGATCATCGGGACGAAGAAAACGGAAAGCGCCGCGATTTGCTTTTCCTACTGCTGACCGGAGTCCGGCGATTATGTAAGCATTCATAAAAATTTATTTTTGTGACGGCTTTCTTCCAATTGGAAAAGCTCGTGCAGTTTCTTTTTCAATAATTTCTTATCGATCAGTTTGGTCTTGTATTTGGAGATCAACGTTGGTGACAGGCTCCTGCTCAAAGCGTATTCTACAACCTCATTATCTTTTTGTTTGCAGAGCAGCACGCCTACACTCGGATTTTCATGTTTTTTCTTCGCCTCGCGGTCAAGCGCTTCGAGATAGAAATTCATTTTTCCCAGGTATTCCGGTTTGAACTCATCAATTTTCAATTCGAATGCCACAAGGCAGCATAATTCGCGGTGATAAAAAAGAAGGTCGATGAAAAAATCTTTGCCACCTACTTTTAATTTGTACTCTTCTCCGACAAATGAAAAATCCTTTCCCAGTTCAAGAAGAAGTTTTTTGATGTTCTGAACCAATCCGTTTTTCAGATCAAGCTCGGAATGTGTAGCGGGTAAATTCAGAAACTCAAATACGTACGTGTCTTTAAATACCTGCGAGACATCCCGCTTGAGTTTCTTGATAACCGGAGTTAGTTTTTTCTTTGAAAGCATTACGCGTTCATAGTATCCGCTGTCTATCTGTCTTTCGAGTTCGCGTGAACTATAGCCCTCTTTAACTGTAAGGAAAAGATAAAAGACCTGTTCTTCGCGCGATGTTGTTTTTGATAAAATGAGACGATGATTGGTCCAGTTGATCTGAGCGAGAATGGAATCTTTTATATTGGAAAGCGAAGAGATATCGATTTGTGACCGCACTGCGGACACTTTTCCCTTGCCACGCAATTGTGACCGCACTGCGGACACAATTACAGGAATGGTTGTACTGTTATCTGATGGATCGGCCCAACCAGAACTATATGCCTCGTAAAATTGTTTCATTCTGTAGAGCCCCCGGCGGTCAAAACCTTTCAGATCCGGACTTTTCTTCCCCAGAAATTCAGCAAGGTTGTCCACTATATTCATTCCCCACTCTTCATTTTCTACTTTTCTGCTGATGTATTCTCCTACCTGCCAGAACAGATTAATAAGTTCGGCGTTCACATTTTTATAGGCGCTCTGCCTCGCCTGTTGCGCAAGTTCTAGTATCTCGTTGAATTGTTTTGTGAATTTACTGATTGCCATACTAAATCAATTTCTGAGAATTTTTCCCCCGTTAAGAATGGATTGCATTCTCTCTAATGTTTTTTTCTCCGAACACAATGATAAAAAAGCTTCACGTTCGAGATCCAATAAATACTGTTCACTCACTTGTGTAGGTTGAGAAAGATCTCCCCCGCATAAAACATAAGCGAGTTTTTTCGAGATGAGTGTATCGTGAGCAGAAATATAGTTGCCGCTTTCCATGGAATTCGCACCCACGTATGCAAGCCCGAGTGCGGATTTGCCAAGCACACGTATATCGTGACGCGGAACAGGTTTGGTGTAACCTTCATCAGCGAGACGCAACGCCTCCATTTTTGCTTCGGCAAGAAGACGGTTGTGTGATAATACAACCCTGTCTTTTCCATAGCGGAGGTAACCGAGATCGAACGCTTCATAAGCGGAAGTAGAAACTTTCGCCTGTCCAATTGTGAGAAACCGATTCCGGAATGCATTCAATTCCACATCGCCATCGTGCAATTCATCGGAAAGCCGTGCTGCGAATTCTTTTGTTCCTCCGCCACCGGGAATCACACCGACACCGAATTCAACCAATCCCATATAAGTTTCTGCATGAGCAACCACTGCGTCTGCGTGAAGACAAATTTCCGTTCCGCCGCCGAGGCAAAGATTGTGCGGAGCAGCGACAACCGGAACAGAAGAGTAACGCACGCGTGATGTTGCTGCCTGGAAAGCGCGCACTGCAAAATCCAGTTCATCCCATTCCTGTTCGATCGCGAACATAAAAACCATTCCGAGATTTGCGCCCGCAGAAAAATTCGCACCTTCATTGGAGATGACGAGTCCGCGGAAATCTTTTTCCGCTTTTTCTATAGCTGTATTTATTCCCTGCAACACTTCTCCGCCGAGCGTATTCATCTTGGTGTGAAATTCAAGATTCAGAATTCCGTCACCGATATCGGTCAGTGTTGTTCCGGAATTTTTCCAGACCGTTTTGTTATCGCGGATATTATCGAGGAGAATGAATGCTTCGGTTCCGGGAATTATTGTATAGGACTTCGAAGGAATGTCGTAGAATAATTTTTTTCCATTCTCAGTTTTGTAAAACGAATTTGCGCCGGCTGCCAGCATTTCATAGATCCATTTCGAGGGTTTCAGATTTGCAGCTTCCATCGCTTTCACACTTTCAGCAACACCAAGCGCGTCCCACGCCTCGAACGGCCCGAGTTCCCAGCCGAATCCCGCATTCATGCCCTGGTCAATTTTGTAAAGTTCATTGGTGATTTCCGGAATACGATTGGAAACATATTGGAACAAACCAAAAAATGAGGCGCGATAAAATTCTCCGGCTTTATCTTTTCCGGCAATGAGAATTTTCATCCGTTCACGAAGATTCTCAATAGGTTTTGTTGCTTCGAGTGTTGCAAATTTCGTTTTCACCTGCGCACGATATTCCATCGTTTTCAGATCGAGCGCAAGAATTTCTGTCTTGCCGTCTTTTTTTGTCTTCTTGTAAAATCCCTGCCCGGTTTTATCGCCGTACCATTTGTTCTCTCCGAGTTTCGCAACGTAAGCGGGAAGTTTGAAAAGTTCTTTTGCTTCGTCATCCGGTAAATTCTGATCGAGTCCATTCGCTACGTGAATGAGTGTATCCAGCCCAACTACATCACACGTCCTGAACGTTGCAGATTTCGGACGGCCAAGAACAGGCCCGGTAAGTTTGTCCACTTCCTCAACGGTCAAATTCATTTTCTCCACGAGGTGAAACAGCGCCATAATCCCGAAAACACCAATGCGATTCGCAATGAAAGCTGGTGTGTCTTTGCAAAGCACCGTAGTTTTTCCGAGATACAATTCTCCGTAGTTCATCAGGAAACTGATCACATCTGAATTGGTATCGGGGCCGGGAATTATTTCCAGCAGGCGCAAATATCTCGGCGGATTGAAAAAATGCGTACCGCAGAAATTTTTTCTGAAATCTTCGGAACGCCCTTGTGTAAGAAGATGAACGGGAATTCCTGAGGTGTTCGTTGTAATTAAAGTTCCCGGCTTGCGGAATTTTTCCACTTTTTCAAAAACCTGTTGTTTGATGTCGAGTCGTTCTACAACTGCTTCAATCACCCAATCGCAATTCGAAATATTTTTCAGATCGTCGTCGAAATTTCCGGTAGTGATTCTCGAAACAAAAGATTTCCGGTAAATAGGGGAGGGATTACTTTTTAAAACAGATTGCAGCGCATCATTTACAATTCTGTTGCGCACATCTTTGTCATTGAGCGACTTCTTTTTCGCTGTCTCTGCCGCCGTGAGTTCTTTCGGAACAATATCGAGCAGCAGAACATCGAGGCCGATATTCGCAAAATGACAGGCGATGCGCGATCCCATTACGCCGGAACCGAGGACTGCTACTTTATTTATTTTTCTGTTCATAGACTAAAATTAATATGCGGGTACGAAATACGAACTAGTGCGAAAATGCGGAGTGCGAACTTGCGAATGCCGAATTGCTGATTTCGAATTTCGAACTCTGCATTTCCGCACCGCCAGCGGCGGGTTTTGCATTTCGTTCCCATTATTTACGTTTTTCCGCTATTGAATTTATTTTTTCGATCACTTCGTTGAATATTTTCAGTTTTGATGTCCCTATTTTTTTTTCAACCTCTTCATTAAATGCTTTCACAACTTTTTTAGAAATCTCACGTTTCTGTTTTCCTTTATTCGTGAGCTGGATCATTACTTTTCTTGCATCTGATTTATTTTTTTTCCGGGCAATAAGTCCGCGTTGTTCCATCTGGTGTAACGTGCGCACAAGACTCGTGGCTTCCATTCCAAGAGCGGGGCCGATACTGGTAGAAGGAATTCCTTCCTCGTTGTCGATGTGAAGCAGGATGAACCCAATGGTAGTAGTAAGGTCGTGTTGAGTACCGATCGTATTGTACATCCTGGAAATGGAATGCCAGGATTGTTTTACCCGGGAGCAGTACGTTTCTTTTTTTGGCGGCATGGCGACAGGGGTATTACTTTGATTTATTATGCATGCATAAAGTTATAAATTTTCCGGAACGGGCAAACGGGTCGAAGGAATGATTTTCAGCAGGTATTTCAATCGAAATTCAGGATGAGCCGCCTGTAGAAACGGATCGAGTTTTTGTAAGCTTCGGTGCTGATGCGTTCGTTATTTCCGTGAATACGGTCGAGATCTTCAGTGGTGAACTGTACGGGAAGAAACCGGTACACATTTTTGCAGATGCGGTAGTAATGACGCGCATCACTGGCGCCTACCATGAGTGCGGGAGTGGTGAGTGATCCGGGAAAGATCTGCAGAATGGTTTTTTCGAGAGTGACGAATGAATTATTGTCGGAAGGAGAAACCGGTGAAGGGTCTTCCGAAAATCCCCGTTGTTCAATTTTAATTCTCGGGTCGTTTATTATTTCCACCACATATTTTTTCACACTCTCCACCGTTTCGCCTGGAAGGATCCTGAAATTAATTACAGCGCTTGCCGAATCAGGAAGCACATTATCCTTCACACCGGCATTGAAAATAGTGGGAGCCGTTGTGGTGCGCACGGTGGCATTCCCGGAATTTGATTTTTCATATTTGGAAATGATCATGCTTTTGAAAAGCCATCGGTTGGCAAATGCCATTTTTGTGAAGAAAGGCATTTCTGGTCCTACGTCATCAAGAAAAAGATTCACCGGTTCGCAGAAATGCGCGGGAAAAGGATGATCCTGTAATTTAGAAATTGCTGAAGAAAGAATTCCGATGGAAGTTTCTTTTCCCGGCATCGAAGAATGCCCGCCATTGAAATTCACAGAAAGTTCAAGCGACAAATATCCTTTTTCCCCAACGCCGATCAGCGCAACAGGTTTATCAATATTTGGAACAATATTTTTCGTGAGCACCATTCCTTCGTCCACGAGCATTTCTGCTTTAATATTTTTCTTCTGCAGAAAATCCGCGATCTGAACGGCGCCTTTGTTGCCACCTACTTCTTCATCGAAACCGAAAGCGATCAGGATCGTTCTCTTCGGGTGAAAATTTTCTTTCAAAAGCATTTCCACCGATTCTAGAATTCCCAATGCACTTCCTTTGTCATCGAGTGAACCGCGCCCGTAGAGAAATCCGTCTTTGATCGTTCCGCTGAACGGAGGACACGTCCATTTTTTTTCATCACCGATCGGAACAACATCAAGATGAGCGGTGAGCAATAACGGTTGTAGGGAAGCATCACTTCCCTGCCACGTGTACAGAATTCCAAACGTGTTGATCATGTCTTTGTGCAGCAAGGAATCGCAGAGCGGAAAAGTTTCAAAAAGAAATTCTTCGAAGCGGGAAAGGTTCTCCGTGTCTGCACTCGTTAGCGCGCCCGCATGCGAAATGGTAGAAAGCTGAACGGCGTCTGAAAGATGAGTGAGTACGTAATCGGGAATGAAAACCTGTGCGGGAGATTTTTCCGGTGGAAGTTGTTTCGAAGTGAAAAGAAATGTGCGTGTGAGAACAACCGCAGCTAAAACGAGAATGACAAGGCCGGTGTATTTGAAAAATCTTTTCAAGAATTGAAAATAATTGGATGAATTAAAGGTAATAAAATGCGGGAATGAAAATTTTAACTTTTCGCATTAACATCGCCGGTTCAAATTTGACTAAATTTGCTCTCATTCCATTCACATGAAAAAAATCTTCAGAGTATTTTCCGCATTCATTCTTTTTCTTTCTGCATTTTCCTCCTGCAAGAAAGCCGGAACGGATGGAGCTACAACGGTTGTTGTTTTTGCAAAACACCATGGCAACACAATCAAGAATCATGTAACTTATCCTGATTCTGTTTTCATTAAGTTCAATGCAACAGATCTTCCCAGCGATCCGACTCATAATTATGACGCGTTGTATGTGGGCGAAGTGGGCGAAGATCATACTCACTGTATTAATTTACACACCGGCAAATATTATTTCTATGTTACCGGAATGGACAGCAGCGGACCTTACCGTGTTGTTGGCGGAATGGCAATCAAAATAAAATATGGCGACCGAAAAAAAGAGATCGATCAGGATATTGCAGTGACGGAATAAAAAATTTCATCTTCCATTGCTGAAAACGGAAATTCGCTTTAATTTTTTTTTGAATTTTTGAATTTTTTATCCCTCACTAACCAAACTACCAGCAGCGGAAATAAAAGCAGATCGGTCAATACTGCAATGAGTAAAGTGATGCTCACAAGTGTTCCGAAAAAGAAAGTGCTTTCAAAAGCAGAAAAAATAAGTGTCATGAATCCGGCGGAGAGAATAAGTGAGGTAACGACCACTGCTTTTCCAGTGGAGAGATACGTTCTCTTCAGCGCATAAAAAACGGTTCTTCCTTTCGAGCGCTCTAATTTTAATCGCCCTAGAAAATGTACGGTGTCGTCAGTCGCAATTCCGAAAGCGATGGAGAAAATAATTGAGGTTGAAGATTTAAGATCGATGCCGAGGAATCCCATCAATCCTCCAATGAAAACGATCGGAAGAAAATTCGGGATGATGGCAATGAGCCCCATTTTCCAGGAACGATGAATGACGCCGATGATGAGCCCGACGACGAAGACAGAAAAAAATAATCCCTGGAGCATATTCGTAACGAGGTAAACATTGTTTTTGTCGAGCATCACTGCCGCGCCTGTGTGTTTTATCTGAATGCAATTCATTTCCGGCGTTTGCATGAATGCATTGAGCTGCGCATCTTTTGCACGGATTATTTTACTTCCCACATCGTGCATCTTTCCGGAGATCCTTCCTTTTTTCAGATCGCGCGTTACAAAAAGTTTTACTTCTTTTCTTCGTAGAAATTTCGCCGTGTCGGCAACAAAACCGGCGAGTACAGAATCATCAGGCAGTTTAAAATAAAGCGGATTTCCCTGGTTGAAACTTTTATTTGCTTCTTTAATTATTGTCGCCGGAGAAAGAATGAATCCCACATAATAATTTTTCTTCAGCCATTTCTCCAATGAATCGATGGCATGAAGTTCCTTCGATCCGAAAAGATTTCCTTTGGGATCAGAAGGATTTACCACGAGTTCAAACGGACGCACACCGGAAAAATTATTTTCGAAATAAATAAAATCCTGGCGCAACACATCGTGCCGCGTTAATCCTTCAATGAGATAATTATTCAGTTCGATCCTCGTCACACCGAAAACACTTGCAAGCGTCAATAGAACAGTTCCGATCACGATCATTTTTCTTTTCCGGAATATCCAGGCAAGTAACCGATGAAGATTTTTTCTCCAGAAGTGAGATGACTTTTGCTCAAGACGAAGGTTCGGATGACGGATAACATTCAGTACAACCGGCATAATGGTGAAAGCGAGAATGAAAGAAATAAAAACGCCGATGGAAGTGAACAATCCGAAATCACGGATCGGAACAATGTGAGAATTAAGCAGTGTGAGAAATCCGAGGCCGGTGGTGATGAGTGTGATGAAAGTTGCGAAGCCAACATCTTTTATTGTTTTGATGAGCGCATCGAATCTTGAAATACCTTTTACTTCGCGCAGTTCTTCCAGGTATTTTGTAACGATGTGAACGACGTCCGACATGCCCACCACGAACATCATCGTTGGCAAAAGAACGGTCATGATGTCGAGCGGTTTCCCGCACGCGGTCATGAGCGCGAGTGTCCAGATGATGGAAATGATCACGATGAGGATCGGCACCCATATTCCCCAGAAGGAACGGAAGGAAATAAAAAGAAAAAGAACGACAAGAAAAAATGACGCGCAGAAAAAAACAACGAACTCGCGCTTCAGCCGGTCGAGATAAACTTTCTGCCCGTTCAGTTTGCTCGCAAAATGCACCGTATCGAAATACCCTGCAGCAATGAGTTTATTCATCTTCGCGAGCAGGACATCTGAATGTTCTTTGGAGATACCGTTCGTCGTGCTGATGTAAATACTTATTGCTTTTCCGTTCGTTGCGAAAAAAGAACCGATCAGTTCTTCACACTTGTAAATATTTTCAGAATCAGTTTTGAATTTTTCCGGTTCACCGAGATGAATGTAAGGCTCCTTGCCGGTGGAACCCGAAAGATATTCCATGTCGGATGGCGACTGCACGGACGTAATGTCTTTGCAATTGCGCAGCGAATCGGTGAGCGTTTGTACACGCTCGAGAAAATCCTCATTGAAAATTCCCTTTTTATTTTCGAGCGCAAGAAGAACGAATTCATTATCGTAACCGAAAGTTTTCCTGAAATCATGATACACATCGATGTCGGGATCATCAACCGGGAAAAAACTTTCGAACTCGTAATCGAATCTTGTTTTTCTTAATTCGTAAATGGAAAGCACGGTGATGCCGGTCACCAGCACCATGGCGATCCAGCTTACAAGACGGAAATGTTTACGTATAAATTCCATGTACCGTACGAACTACGAAAGTAATTTTTCTATTCGTCCCTTCGTACTTCGTGAATTTCGTAGTTCGTACGGTACAAGTCCGTACCCACAAAAAAAGCCACTCTCTCGAGCAGCTTTTCTTTTTGCGATCAGATCCATCAAATCTTTTTGACATTAATGGCGTTCTGTCCTTTACGGCCTTCAGCGACATCGAATGAAACTTTGTCACCTGTGTTCACCGGTTGATCAACGAGTCCCGTAATGTGAACGAAGATCTCCGTTCCGGATTCGTCATCTTTAATGAACCCATAACCCTTGGTCGCATTAAAGAATTTAATTGTTCCTGTTTTCATGCAAAGAACTTGTAATTGTGATTAATTGATTGAATTAACATGCAATATACGCGAATTTCCGAATTTTACAATGGGGGTATATTTCCTTACTTTTTGTCAATGAAAAATGTCCTTTTGCTTTTGTCTATTTTCGTTGAATAGTCCATGAGAGAAACGCATCAAAACGGGAGATGAAAGCCATCAATTACAGGCAAATTACAATCGGAATCATCCTGCTTTCAGGGATTTTATTTGCGTTGAACGCTTATCGCAAACCTGTTTCTGATTTTGGAAATTATTATTACGGAGGAAAATTTCTTCGCGAAGGAAAATTCTCAATCAACATTTATGATGCCTGGAGCTTCAACGGGATGATCTCTCTCGAAGGAGAAAAAGGTTCCTTTGAGAATTTCACGCCTGTTCCGCCGGTCACTGCGATCTTTTGTGTTCCGCTTTCTTTCATTGATGTGAAAAATTCAAAACTCCTTTTCAATCTCGCCGGGCTTTTTCTTTTTCTTTTTGTTCTCAACGCATCTATAGTGCGCACGAAAATAAATTCCGTTCACTTGCTGATCTTTCCGTTATTGCTTTTTCTGCCAATGAAAAGCAATATTGACTCGGGGCAACTTTATTTTTTTCTTTTTGCATTGATCGCCGGAGGAATTCTGCTGATGGAAAAAAGGAAGAGATGGGCAAGCGCTGTTTGTTTTGCACTCGCTATTCACCTCAAATTATTTCCGGCAGTTTTGTTAGTGATGCTTTGGTGCAATAAAGAATACAGGATCTTTTCGGCAACATTCATTTTCATTTTTATTATACAGGGAATTTCTATGATCTTCATTCCGTTTTCAGTGATGAAAGATTATTTTACGGTAATCGTTCCCCGGCTGATGAATAACGAGATCAATGATCCGTTTGCGACAACTTACCAGTCGATGAATGTTTTTCTCCGGCAGGTATTCGTACACGACCAGTTGCTGAACCCACGGAATATTTTTCAATCCGTATTTCTTTATCGTTTGCTGAATTCACTTTTCATATTTTTCTGTTTGTGGGTTGGGATTTCATTTTCATTCACGAGAGAACGTTCAGTAAAAGCAAAATTCGCTATATGGATATTTATCATGCTCCTCATTGTTGGTTATGGTTCTGTTTATGGAATGATTTTGTTTGCGATCGTTATGCTCGCGCTCTTCGCTGGAGAAAATAATATTGGAAAAGAAAAATTATCGTTAATGTTCGTTGTTGCTTTGCTTGCCTGCGGGATCCCGGTTTCTTATTTTTTCCAACTGAATGTGTTTTTACGTTTTCCGCGTTTATTGTTTCTGCTACTACTTTTTGCGCTAATTATTTTTGAAATGAAACCCCAATTCAAATGGAAATATCTTGTTCCGGCATTCGTTCTTGCATTTTTACCTTTTCTCCTGAATGGAAAACAAGACGACAAAAGTGTTTATTTGCTGGATCATGAATCGGCCATGCTTACCGGTTATTATGTTGACTTCGGAGATACGCTGCGGCTTTCCTGTTACGATCGCAACGGTTTTGAAACAAAAGATGTGAATTGCGGGGGATACGCGGAAGGGAGTGAAGATCTTTCCTGCGATGGACATTCGATCCGCGAGAATGGAGAATTACTTTTTTCAACTACTGCTAATATCAGGGTACCTTGTTTCATGGATGATTCGCTGATCATATTTTTATCCGACAAGGACAGGGGATTGGGTATGTATGCGCTGAGAAAGTTCAATGTAAAAGAAAAAAGGATCGAGATCGATCATCATAGATATACAGGGAACCGATGAGGAAGAGAAAAATATTTTCGCTGATCACCATGGTGATTTTTTTTGGGCTGGCGCTTGTCGGGATCCTCCATCATGAATTGTGGCTCGACGAAGCGCATCACTGGCTGTTGGCAAGAGACAGTCATTCTATTGGTGAATTATTCTACAACGCGCGCTACGATGGACATCCGCTGCTTTGGGATCTGTTGTTATTCGTCATAACCCGTTTCACTCACGATCCGTTCTGGATGCAGTTTGCACACATTCTTATTTCTTCTATTGCTGTTTTTCTTTTCATGCGTTACTCTCCTTTCAGCTTTTATGCATGCATAATAATTGTTTTCGGTTATTTCATTTTTTACGAATACACCGTCATCTCGCGGAATTACGGACTCATTTTCCTTGCGATGACCGTTGTTGCTATCCTTTATCCGCAACGAAAAAACAAACTCTGGCTCTTCGCGCTTGCACTCGCGTTTCTTGCGCTCACGCACCTGTTTGCCTGCGCGCTCGCGGGTGTGCTCCTAATGATGGAGTTTTCCGAAAGTATTTATGGCAATGAAAATAAAATAGCCATTAAGAAAATAATTCCGCTCTGTCTCGTTCTTGGAGTATTGTTTTTCGTCGGCTACGAAGCGCATCCGCCCTCTGATCATTTTCTCTATCGCTATGATACGGATGCTTATTTTTCTTTTAAACGTATCGGGAAAGCATTTTCAATTCTCTGGAAAGGATTTTTTCCATTGCCCGACATGAGTTGCGATCATCCGTGGAATTCGAATTGGGTCATTTCACTTTCGAAAACTTTGGCAGTACTCCCTTCGGCGGCCGTGTGGATACTTCCTTATTTTATTCTTACCACAAAAAAAACGCGACTCCTGTTTTATTCCGCTGCTTTGCTTGTTGCCTGTTTTGTTTTCTTTTCGCCTCTCATGGTTGCATCGCGGCATTGCGGTGTACTTTTTCTTTTTCTCCTCTTTGCGATCTGGATCAATGAAGATGAAAAAAAGTTGATGACAAAGCCAGGGAAGATGCTTTTCTATTCTGTTCTCCTTGTTCAACTGATCTCCGGTATATTTATGTACGCCTGGGACTTTCGCAATGATTTTTCTGCTTCAAAAAAAGTGACCGATTGGATAAAAAAGAATAAAATGGACAAGGAGTTTATTGTTGTGCATGATCATTCCACTGGCCCGCCGATCGCTGCGTACCTGGACAGGAATTTATGGTATGCTGAGAATAATAATTACGAGAGTTTCTGCAGGTGGAATACAATTCCATTTATCATTCCACAGGATGTGTTACTTGGAAAATTAATTCCTGTGAGTAATGACCTGGGCAAAGGCGGACTCCTCATCACGAATAAAATGCTGCGACAAACGGCTATTGATTCTGCGCCTGCTCTTCATTTGCATCCGCTCATTTTCTTTGAAAAATCTGGTACGCGTTCCGAAACGTATTTCATTTATGAATTTCACCGATGAAAAAAATTTTGCTCTTCAATCCGCGATCAGCAACAGGTAAACCGAGAATTCCGAATTCGGTTTTACAGGTAGCTGCTTCCATTGAGGGAAAACAGGAATGGACGATCATCGATGGAAATCTTGAAGAGCATCCTGCGGCAAAAATATTTCATTATTTGAGTTCCGGTAATTTTGATTTTCTCGGAGTGACTGTAATGCCGGGACCGCAGCTTCACCAGGCCATTCCCATTTGTCGTGATGTGCGCAAACATTTTCCGGATGTAAAAATTATCTGGGGAGGATATTTTCCATCGAATCAACCTAAGGTCTGCCTCGAATCGGGATATGTGGATGTGATCGTGAATGGCCCCGGCGATAAATGTTTTCCGTTGCTCCTGGAGAGTTGGGAGCGGGGGGAGTTGAGTTGGGAGAACATTCCGAATATTATTTTCAGAAAAAGTGGAAAGATAATTACTACAAGGAAAGATGAACTCTATGACCAGGATAAATTACCCGATCTTCCTTATGAAAAGCTCAATGAAATTTATCCGCTTGAGAACTATCTCGGCAAAACGTGGCTCGGAACGAAAACTATCGCTTACCATTCCAGTTTCGGTTGCCCGTTCACGTGCTCGTTCTGCGCGGTTGTGCCCGTGTACAACGCGCGCTGGAAAGGAAGATCGGCAAAGAAAATTTATCACGACATAAAATTTCTTAAAGAAAAATTCGGCGGGAATGCAATAGAATTTCACGACAATAATTTTTTTGTTTCTGAAAAGCGTGTTGTTGAATTCTCGGAACTAATGCTGAATGAAAAAATGAACTGGTGGGGCGAAGGAAGAATTGACACGATTGATAAATTCAAAGATGATTCGCTCGCACTCATGCGTGAAGCCGGTTGCAGAATGATCTTCTTCGGTGCAGAAACCGGCGATGATGCCCGCCTGAAGAAAATGGATAAAGGCGGAACGCAAACCGGGGAACAGATCCTTCGCTTTGCGGAACGAATGAAAAAATTCGGCATCATCCCGGAATATTCTTTTGTGCTCGGAACTCCTGCCGATTCTCCGGAAGAATCTCACAAACAAATTGAAGACGATATTGTTTTTATTCGCCGCGTGAAAGAAATAAATCCGGGAACGGAAATTATCATTTACATGTATAGCCCTGTTCCGGTAGAAGGATCGGAATTATTCGAAAGCGTGAAAGCAAAAGGATTTCATTTCCCGGAAAAGCTGGAAGAATGGATAAGCCCGGCATGGGAAAAATTCGATCTGCGGAAAAATCCTTTAACGCCCTGGTTGAATTCTTCATTGGTAAATCGCGTCAGGAATTTTGAAACCGTGCTTAACGGGTATTATCCGACGGTGTCGGATGTGCGGCTTTCTCCAATGAAAAGATCGGTTATGAAAAAATATTCTGCGCTTCGTTACAAATCAAAAATCTATTCAGCGCCGCTCGGGGTGAAATTTCTTCAGAAAATATGGAAGTACCGCCAGCCGGAGAAAGAAGGATTCTGAAAATTACCGCACAATGAATTTCCCGCTCCTGATCATCGTGTCTCCCGTCAGTTTGTAAAAATAAATTCCCGGAGTCATCCTATTTGCCGGTGGAGAAATATAATCTCCCGGCAGATGTTGTTCACGAAGAATTAATTTTCCGCCTGCATCAAAAATTTCCACGATAAATTTTTCCATCACATCACTTTGCAACAGGAGCGATTGTCCCTGCACAATAGGATTCGGAACGAGCATTGCATTTCCATTGGAGAGATGATGTTCGTGAATTCCTGTCATTGGAGAAAGATTGATATTGTCGATGTACAACGCCTGCCCGTAGTAGCCGTGATTGCGGAATGCGATCATGAGATCGGTGGAAGAAGTCCAGGCAGAAAGATCGATGCTGTCCGTTGCCCATTGCGTTGCAGTTGGAACAAAAGTTACATTCTGTTCTACAGGAGCTGTTGCCAATTGTGCAGGGCCTTTCATGTAAAGTGAAGTGAACGTATTTCCACAATCTGTTGAAACCAGAACTTCGAGTGAATCATCATAAGGAGAACCATAAGGCGCGTACGCGCGATCGAATTTCAACCAGTGCGTCGACTGCTGCGTCATGTCGGTGCGAATGCGAAGATCATCGTGATGTCCCTGGCTGTCGAAATCATAATTATCGAAAATTGCACTCTGCGTACTTTGTGCGTAACCTCCTGCATTATTCGCGAGCGACCATTGCGCATCACCTTCAGGATTGTAAATGAACCAACCGTTCGGAGGAAAAGTTGTTTCGAACCCTTCAGCGAGATAATTATTCACAGCGTAAGAAGTGATCGTTACAGAAACTGTTCCTGTATCTGTTTGACTTAAATTATCAGTGATGATCAATGTTGCAGTGTAAGTTCCGGGAGTGGAATAAACCACTTTCGGATTTCTCAATGTAGAAGAAGAAGGACTTCCACCCGGGAAAGACCATTGCCACGAAGCGCCGTTGTGATTGATAATGGAATGATCTTCGAAATAAAAAGTATCGACAACACAATTCATCACGTAAGAAAGTTTATCTACCTGCGGTTGGCACACGGGAAATTGTGGCTGATCGATGAGCGCATTTTCCCATACACCGTGACCGTAACTGGAAACTTTTATTTTTCCATCGCGATAAAAAGGACGGAGATAAAGTGAATTCAGTTGTGCAGGCAAACCGGAATTATCCGGCATCCAGCCGCTCGTGGAATTATTCCGGTAATAAACGGTTTGATCCGTGGCAATGTAAACTCCGCCATTCGTTGCGCCTATGCACTGAATGGAACGCACTTCCTGATTGTCGAGATCAGAAGTTGTATAATTATTCCACGTTGCTCCACCATCGGAAGAACGGAAAACTTTAAAACCATTTGCATTCGAAGGATAGCCGATCCACAATGAATCAGGATCAGTAGGAGAAAGTGTGATGATGATTCGCGAACTGTTTCCTGCAGGAATAGGGAGTTGTGTAAAAGTACTACCGCCATCTGTTGACTTCCATATTTTTCCAAGATTGCCCGAAGCCGGTTGCTGCGTTACATACATCACATTGGGATCGGCCATTGAAATTTCAAAATAGCTTACGTTCGCCGCGGTGTTTGTTCCGAATGAGTAAGCAAGATTGAATGATCCGCCACCATCACTTGATTTATAAAGTTTATTGGCATTTCCGATCCAGGCAATATTGTAACAACGCGGATCGAATTTCATTTCACTTGAATTCGCGGTCCAGTAACTTTCATTCGGCGACATTCCAAGAGTGAGATACTGCACCGGTTGGCCAATCGCATTCGGAAGAATTGCCCCGCCGATCTCGCTGCTGTAAACTTTTTTATTCATTCCCGGATTCACATAACCCGAAGCAGGTTCACCTCCGCCGAGTTCTATATAATTATTCGCAGAATAATTTTCATCGTAAGCCACCACTCCATTATGATAAAGTCCGCCCACCATCACATCATCATTCCATCCTTCACCGAATCCCCAGAATTCAGAACCGTGTACGCCATCCATTCTCACCTGATTATCGGCATTGAAGAAATCATTCGAAAAATAAATTCCACCATCATTCGTCACCCAAACTCCACCCACGCCTACACGAAAATCCTGCTGATCGACATGAATATCCAACGGCCCGCCAATGTAGCCGGCAACAGAAGAAAAATTATTTCCGCCATCATCCGATCGCCAGAGATTCAATCCTCCAATGAGAATATGATCTGCATTCGCGGGATCAGCCATGATCGCGCAATTGTAAAATCCCTGGTCGTAGGTCCACGTTGGTGTTCCGTAAGCGAGATTTAAATGCGATGCAGTGTACGGCCCGCCATCGGGCCCGTTCGGTAAATTCCAAGTCAATCCACCATCGTTACTTCTGTAAACTCCAATGAAACCATAATCATTTGCTTTCGCCTGCCCAATGAGGTACGCATACACGCGCAACGGATCAGCGGGCGAGACCGCAATGCGTGCACCACCGTCTGCACGCGCGGGATCAGTTGAATTGTACCAGCCATTCGATTGAATGGTGAAAGTAGAACCGGTATCACCCGAAAGAAAAAATTCTGATTTTAATTGAGAAGCATTGTCTTTCACGAGGTACACCACATTCCCTGTTCCGGGTTGCATTTTCACATCCCAGCATTGCTGTGTGTAAACGGTGGTCCAGTTGGCGCCGCCATTCGTGGTTTTAAAAAATCCTTTGTTCGCTGCAACAAGCACGACGTTCGGATCGGCAGGATGCACAAGAATTTCATTCGCCCACAATCCGCTCACTGCAAGAACAGGATTCCATGTTGTTCCTGCATCAGTTGATTTGAAAATAAAATCGCCGCTGCCTGCATACACTATGCTTGAATCGGTTGGAGAAACGCAAATAGCAGAAACACTTCCACCGAGCGGATCGTTGAGTGTGCACAATTGCCAGTTCGCTCCCATATCGACAGAGCGATAAATTTCTCCCGGTTCAGTTCCTGCATAAAGATAGTTGGGATGAGAAAGACATTGGGAAAAGCTATACACATTGGTCTGTTCGCCGGTTCGCGTTCCATCTGTTGCAAAAACTTTTTCGGGGCCCACCAGTGTCCATGCGCTTGCGGTGGAGGTTGTGCTGGAAGACAACCTGTTCCTTTTTTTAAGCTGGTCGGTTGGAGAAGGTTTGCGGATGAAACCATTCTCATTCACATATTGAAAATTTTCATGCCGCCATATCCGGTAATAAGCGGTGTGGCTGGTTTGCACGAATGGATGAGAAGAATAATATTCCTTATAGAGACTATCAACAACAAAAACGTTTGGATCATCGCTGTACATTTCCTGCGCCCATTGTGGAAGAGTGGAAATAATTGTTGCAGAAGGTTTGGATATCTGCTGTGCAGAAATGAAAGTGCAGCAAGCAAGAGAAGTGAGGAGGAGTAATATTTTTTTCATTCTTGAAATTTTATGCGGGACAAATATCGTGAATGAAATCTGCCTGAACTGATCTTATTTTAACCGTTAATTGTTGTGTGATGATCGTGGTGAAGGCAAATGAAAAGTTACGAGATTAACATTGATTAACGCGGGAAAACAGGAAGTGGACAGATAGTTGTGACTTTTCCATCTGCATCCGTGTGCGAACGCGGGTAGCCATACACACCTGCCCCTTAACCAGTAAAAAAATAAAAAAATGAAAAACAGCTATTTTCATCAGGGAGAGGTGCGTTCATTCCGCAAAAAAATCCTCTTCGCCACGCCGCTCATTGTTTCCATGTTTGTTTTCAATGGTTGTGTTACAATACACCCCGGCGAAGTGGGCATTGTTACAGAGTACGGAAGAATGCAATCCAAAACGTTTACCGGCGGCAGGCACATGACCGATCTCTTCGGGCGGCGCGTCATCAAGATGAGTACACGCGTAGTGGAATATTCTGCAACGGAACATTTGCCTACGAAAGAAGGATTGGAGATACAGGCCGAGGTTACTTTGCTTTATCACCTGAAACCGGAATCAGCGCAAAGTATGTATGAAACTTTCGGACTGAATTACGGGAATATTCTCGTGGTCAATAATTTTATTGCGATCGCGCGCGAAGCCACATTGAATTATTATGCGAAGGACATCATTACAGAAAGAGAAAATCTCGAAGTGATGATGAGGCAGAAACTGGAAGCGGCAATTTCTTCCTATGGAATTGTGATCGATGCATTGCTCCTGAAAGACATTGATCTTCCCGACCAGGTAATGGCTTCCATACAGGAAAAAGTAAAAGATCAGCAGGAGCTGGAAAATGCGAAAGTGAATATTGAGAAGCAGCGGATAGAACAGGAATACGCGCTGGAGAAAGACAGCATACAGGTGGCTTACGATATGCAGAAGCGCAGGCAGGAAGAAGATTTTGCTATTGAGCAGCAGAAGAAAGAAGCGGAGCGCATGGAGATCGAAGCGAAAGCGAAAGCAAATGCTAATTCCATCGAGAGTAATTCGCTTACGGATAAAATACTCAAAGAAGAAAGCATCAATATGTCGAGGGAACTGATGGCTTCGCCGAATTCAAAAGTGATCATCACCGACGGGACTTCGACATTGCATGTGAGTCCGAATTGAGATTTTTGAAATATTTTTCAGAAAAAGCATTCTTTAAACGGAATGCTTTTTTGTTTCAGTCGATCACACTTTCATCAAAAAAAAATTACTTTCCACAGCGCCGGTACAATTTTTGCTGTGATATTCTCATGCGAAAAGTTTTACTCTTCATTATTTGCATAAGTCCCGCGTTTATTTTTTCAGGTTATATTGATTACAGCCGGTGGCCATCCGCTGAAGATTATTCACTTAAAGGAAAAGTGAAATCATGGAGGGAGTATTGTGATGGTAAACTAGTTCGGTACATGAATTTCGATAAGGCCGGCCGTATTCTTACCGATAGCGGGAACGGAACCATTCTGAAAAGTGTGAAGGAATATGATGCTTATGGAAATATTACGAAGTGTCTTTATTATGGGCCCGATGGAAAAATTTATAACACGTATTCTCTTTCAGTAAGCAATGCAGAACGTTCCGGAATTTTTTCTTGCAGTTATGATAAAAATGGAAAAGTACTGGTAAAAAAAGCGATGAACCAGGATGGGACTGAATTGTATACTAGCATTTATAAATACGATGAAAAAGGAAATCTCACCGAAACGAAAGGTGGGACTATCGATATTTACGAGAGGAATTATGAGAATGAGAATGACAGCGAACTTGTGCAAACCATTTACAATTCCGCAGTAACTTATAAGTACAACGACAAGAACCTGCTGACTGAAAAAATAATTTTCGGGGTGAATGAATTATCCATAGTGAATTATTCGGATTCAATTTTACGGTTTCATGAAACGTACGCTTACGATTCGCACGGGAGAATGATCCGGAAATTAAGCAAGCAGGTGGTGAGTTGGGAAGTGTATACCGATTCCCGTCATGAAAAAAACGTTGGTGGAGTGAAAGTAAGGAGCGACGATGCAGGAGTGGCAACCGATTCCACGCTGAACCTGATGATGTACAAATATGATGCGAACGGGAACGCGACCGAGATTGTAAAACTCAATTCAGATATAGATAAAGATGTGCGTTATGTTTTTAAATACGATGGAAGAAATCATAAGACGGAATCGGATCGTTACGATGAATACAATATTTCTTATGAATACAGGAATGATGAAGAAAATAAAATCATTGCACAAGCGGCTTCACCGGATTTTGATATGATTGCAAAAATGCCGGAGTACTGGTCGATGGGAACGCCTACTAAAGAAACCTGGAGTTACGATGCGCAGGGGAGAAAGACGGAATGGCTCGTTTATGGTTTTCAGAACGGATTGAGTTATCGCGTTGCCTGGCAATATTCTGAGAATGGAAAATTATCGGAAGAGACACATTATGATGTTTACCACAATACTGTTCGTGCGCAGATGAAATTTGATGATAAAGAAAATGTGATCAGCGAAACGGATTATGATTACTGGAATAAAACTGAACGAAACTATACTTACGGAATAGAGTATTATTGAGCGGTAACAAGACACTAAGCTGTTGATAAGATTTATTAGAGTGAAAGGAAAACGACTATATTTGCACCGCTTTAAAAGCAACAAACGATGCGGGGTGGAGCAGTGGTAGCTCGTCGGGCTCATAACCCGAAGGTCATAGGTTCGAGTCCTGTCCCCGCTACATTTTGCAAAGGTATTCTCAATCGGGAATACCTTTTTTTGTTTAATTGAAATATCACAATTGAATTCCTGATCGCGGTAGAATTCAGAATCACCAACAAAAAAAGAGACCTCCGTTCAAAGATCTCTTTTTAGAAAAATTATTTTCTTACTGCACCACGATCCTCGCGCTGCTGCTTTCATTTCCATTCGCCGCTCTCAGAATATAAATTCCTCTCTGCAATTCCGTTTCGGGATGGAATTCAATGGCTGCTCCATTATAGAAATCTACTTGCTGCGTGATGACTTTATTTCCAAGCACATCATAAAGTTCCAGCGTCATCTGTCCTGCGCCTGAAGTAAAATCATTCGGCGTGATCGTAATATTTCCGCCCGGAGATGGATTCGGATATACACTGATCGATGCACTCATTCCGTCGTCACTGATCGTTCCATCGGGTGCAGCGTATCTCAGCGCAGATGCAGTAGTGATAGTACAAATTGTTCCGTATGCGCCCCACACACCCGCAACGTAGGCTGCAATTTCTACATTGTAAGTAGTGTTGGTGAGAATTCCGGTGAAAGAACTGATGCGGTAATACGTTGCATTATTTCCTCTCGTTACTACCTGAGTATAGCCGAGTCCTGCGTTCGACATGCGGATGCGGTAATTGGTTGCAGTAGGAACTGACGTGTAATAAAGATTTGTTGCATTGGTAACGCCGCTGAGTCCGCAAGAACTTCCTGATAATTGCGAAGTGGGTGTAACAGGAGTAGTGAGTGTGCAAACATTTCCATAAGATTGCCATATTCCGCCAACGTATGCAGAAATATCTACATTGTAAGTAGTGCTGTATAAAATTCCGGTGAACACACCAAGATTAGTATACGTGAGATTATTTGTTCTCGTCACCACCTGGCTGTAGCCCAATGAAGCATTCTGCACGCGAATATGATAATTGGTTGCGCCCGATGTTGCGGTCCAGTAAAAATTCTGCGTGATCGATGCGAGTGTTGCTCCACACCATGTTGCTGTCAATTGCGATCCGCCGCATGCATTCACCGTGATCGTTACATTCGAAGTTGCTGTACATCCGTTCGCATCTGTGCCGGTCACTGTGTAAGTTGTGGTTGCTGCCGGTGTAACGGAAACAGAAGCGCCGCTCAATGATCCCGGCATCCAGCCGAAAGTAACTGCTCCTGTTCCGCCGGAAGATGATGCGGTGATGGTTGCAGAATTTCCGGAACAAATAGTGGCCGTTCCCCCTGCAGTAACAGTAAGCGCCGAAGGTTGTGTGATATTTACTGATGCAGTTGCGGTACATGTTGCTGCATCTGTAACTGTGCACGTGTAGGTGCCCGCGCATAATGAGCTTGCAGTTGCTCCTGTTCCCCCTGATGGTGTCCATGCGTAAGTATAACCAGGTGTTCCGCCGGAAGCAGTTATCGTTGCCGATCCATTGCACAAAGTGTTACAAGTGACATTAGTTTGTGAGGACAATGTCGCAGTTGGTCCCGATGTTGTGCCGACTGTTACGGTTTGTGTTGCAGTACAACCATTGGCATCGGAGATCGTGCATGTGTAAGTTCCACCTGCAAGATTGGATGCTGTTGCTGCCGTTCCGCCAACCGGCGCCCACGAATAAGTGTAACCGGGAGTTCCGCCGGAAGCGCTGACTGTTGCGGTTCCTGTGCTGCCACTGCAGCTGCTCGGAGTGGATGACCCGGAATGGGTGATCGCTGTTGGTTGCGTGATGCTTGCTGTTTGTGTTCCAGTACAACCGTTCGCATCGGTAACTATGCACGTGTATGTGCCCGCGCATAATGAGCCCGCAGTTGCGCTTGTTCCTCCCGATGGAATCCATGAATAAGCGTAACCCGGTGTTCCGCCAGAGGCAGTTACCGTTGCCGATCCATTGCACAAAGTATTACAGGTGACATTTGTTTGAGAAGAAACAGTAACTGTTGGATTAGCATTCACAATGATATAGGCCAAACGATTTTTTGTATCACTGCCGCTTGAATTTGTAGCGGTGAGAGAAACAGAATAAGTTCCGGCAGTATTATAAGTTACAGTTGGATTCTGTGAAGTGGATGTAGCAGGAGTTCCTCCCTGGAAAGTCCACGACCATGAGGTCGGAGAATTTGTACTGAGATCGGTGAACGTTACTGTTCCGCCGGCGCAAAGTGTTGTTGGCGATCCGCTGAAATCTGCAACAGGTGGAGTAGCGCAAGTGTAACTTGTCATTGCAGATGGCCCGCAGGTATTTCCCGCAAGACTTTTCGTCTGCACATTATTCGCTGCTGCGAGATCATCAGCACTCGGAGTAATATTCTGCGCACCATTTGATATAGCATAGTGCATGATAGCGCCCGGATTAATAACATGTGCGTTTTGATGACCGTGGCCGAGTTCATGCACAGCAACAGATTGAAAATCGTATTGATTGATTGTTGGCAATCCCGGGCCATAATTCCAAGTATCAGGAGAAATATTACTTCCGTCATCGAAAATAATATCAAGCTCAACAACGTACCATTGAAAGCCGGAACCCGGATTACACCCGTTCCAATAACTGTAACACACACCAAGAATTCCTGCAGAGAGTGGAGCAGTATTGTCGAAACAAATGCAATTCGTTCCATCACTCACGGCATCATTCACTGCTGTATTTGCGCCAATGGTCCAGTTAATTCCTGTATTGCATCTCCACGTATCAAATGCACGCATGAACGAAGCACTCGCAGGAGCATTTCCTGCAAACCCCGGATTCATTTGCCAGGTATATCCTCCGCTTCCATTATCATTCACATGATCGGTGTGATAAGCCTGTGTTCCTGTTCCCGGATCAAAATTCGCATTCAGATTTCCCCACGAAACTGTTAGTGTTCCCGCACTGGTTGCAGTTGTTCCCTGCGTAACCTGTATTGTTCCTGTTCCTGCATTCTGCGGAACTTCTACAATGATCTGCGTAGCGCTCCAGGAAATATATTGTGTGGCGAGCGGATTGATGTAAGTGGCTCCACCATCATCTGCGTTTTTAAATCCAACAGTTCCGGAACTTCTTGTAGCGCCGAATCCACTTCCGTTGATCGTGAGTTGCGATGCTGTTCCTGCGGTTATTGTTGTCGGGGAAAAACTTGAAATAGAAACTGAAGCAATATTCGGACCGATGCGTTGTGTGGATGAATTACCAATGGAAAAATCTTTTATGATTCTGTAACGCGGAGATCCCGGCGGAAGAAGAACAGGGTAAATTTCATTGGAAACATCACGATAAGTATGGAATGGATCGCTCGCTGTGTTGTTCACCAGATCATAACGGATAAATCCCTGAACAGAACCATAAGCTTCATATTGCGGAACGGAAGATCTTGTTTGCAAAGTTCCCTTCACATGCTTCACCGTTTCGCAAGTGAAAATTCCAACATCGCCAATTCCGAGATGAAGAGCGGGATCGGCATTGATCATGAAATCACCAACTGTTCCGCCTTCGGTGATGATCTCGATAGTGGAAGTATTCACATCGCCTTTGAAAACTTTGTAAATATCCACCGTGTTCACTGTGTAGATCATGTTGTGCGCAGTATTCCACAATGAATATTTTGCAATGACTTGTCCTTCTACAATAACGTCAGAAGCATTCACACGCGACTGCAGCGTGAGTTCGGTGAGCGCGCATTGCGCATGCATGCCTGTGAAAGCGAAAAGGCCAATAAGAGCGGGTATGATTTTTTTCATAAGTGTGTGAATTAGGGAAAACAATTTACGGATTATCGGGCAGATGCTACTGCGTTTTTCGACGAGGACTGGTTTTATTCAGACGGTTTTTTTCAACAAAAAACCGGTTATGAGTTATGGCTTGGGAACGGAATGCGGAAAGTGCGAATTCTTCATCACGAACCAACACAACCAACCAAGCAACACAAGCAACCAAGCAATCACTACCTCTTCCTGATCTGTTCCATTTCCACTTTCATACTTCGCAGTAACTGCATCACACTTTCCAAATTGATCTCTTCTTCTTTGCGGTCCGATAAATTGAGTGCGCACACGAATTCCCATAATTCCACCACATCGGAAATTTTTACAGAATACGGTTCGTAATCTTTATTGTCGGAATGCAGTTCGAGCGAAGAGGAATTATTTTTCCGGTGAACGCGTTTGTACACTACGCCTTCTTCTTTTGTAATGAGCACATACGTTTTTCCATTGACAATATCATTCACATGCTCCACAAATTTCCCGATCACCCACGCGCCCGGCTTCAGCGGCGGCATGGAATCGCCTTTGATGGGAAATGCGCGGTTCTTACCCGTGACTTTGAAAGGAAGATTCATTGCCGGCAATTTCGAAATGTATTCGGGATCGGAATATCCTTCGAGATAACCGGCCGATGCTTTCACCGTTACCACTTCCACCTGGTCGTTGTTCATTTTGTCAATGACAATCGGAAACAGGATCCGGTTCTGTCCCACTTTCATCAGCGAGGATGGATCCACCGAATTCAGATCACATTTCACAAGTGCATCTACCGCCACGTGAAAAAGATTCGAAACGCGAATGAGTACATCCACCGGCGGATCGCATCTTCCTTCTTCGTACGAGCCAATGCGCGCACGCGTGATCTTCAGTTCTTCGGCCAGCTTTTCCTGCGACCATCTTTTTATTCCGCGCAGGTAGCGCAGATTTTTTCCGATTTTCGACATACTAAAAAGTTTAGTACTAATGTACTAAATAAAATAGTTACTTGCTTTGCCTTAATGGAATTTATTTTTTGAAGGGCATGAAATAGTTTTTTGCGAATGGAAGATGGAGGTTGTACATTTCGCAATAAGGGACAGATGAATTATTGGTAATGCCTGCGTTTGTTCTTTTGCGATTCAACTTTGCGTCTTAGCGCCGCAGCCTGCCCTGAAGAATTGAAGAGCGGTTCCTGAATAATTCTTTTATTAAACTGCAAAGGCGCAAAGGCACTAAGAATTCTCAAACTGAGCCACGACTGAATAATTTCCTCGAAGTGAAATCAGTCCATCTTCCATTCCCGTTGAAAAACAATTCCTCATTTGTTGATAAAACAGAAATTTCCGCCCTGCATTCTCCGTAGTTTTGCAACTCAATTTTTCCCTATGTCAGCAACTGCCACACTCACCACTGTAGAAACTGCAAAACAACTCGGGTTACTTCCCGAAGAATTTGAAAAAATAAAATCCATTCTCGGACGCATTCCGAATTTTACGGAGCTGAGTATTTATTCCGTGATGTGGTCGGAGCATTGCTCTTACAAAAATTCCATCGTGTGGCTGAAGACGCTTCCGAAAGATGGCCCGCACATGCTGGCGAAAGCGGGCGAAGAAAATGCCGGGCTCATTGACATTGGTGATGGACTCGGCTGCGCTTTCAAAATCGAATCACATAATCATCCGAGTGCGCTCGAACCTTATCAGGGCGCAGCAACTGGAGTCGGCGGGATCAACCGCGATATTTTCACTATGGGCGCGCGCCCGATCGCGCAATTGAATTCACTTCGTTTCGGCGATCCGAATCTCGAGAAAACAAAATGGCTTGTGCGTGGTGTGGTGAAAGGAATCGGCGATTATGGAAATGCTTTTGGAATTCCTACGGTTGGCGGAGAAGTTTTTTTCGATGAATGTTATAATGTGAATCCATTAGTGAATGCAATGTCGGTGGGAATTGTGAAGAACGGCGAAACTGTTTCCGCTATTTCTTATGGTGAAGGAAATCCTGTTTTCATTGTGGGATCTTCCACAGGCAAAGACGGAATTCACGGCGCTGCATTTGCGTCGAAAGATATCACTGAAGATTCTGCGAAAGATCTTCCCGCTGTGCAGGTGGGCGATCCGTTCCAGGAAAAATTATTGCTCGAAGCGTCACTCGAAGTCATTCAAACCGGCGCTGTCGTCGGAATGCAGGATATGGGCGCGGCGGGAATCACGTGTTCCACTTCTGAAATGTCGGCGAAAGGAAAAAGCGGGATGAATGTGTGGCTCGATAAAGTTCCCACGCGTCAACAGAATATGAAAGACTGGGAAATTCTTCTTTCTGAATCTCAGGAGCGGATGCTGGTGGTGGTGAAAAAAGGACAGGAAGAAAAAGTGAAAAAAGTTTTTGATAAATGGGATCTCAATTGCGTGCAGATCGGTGAAGTGACGAATGGCGATCGCCTGAAATATTTTATGAGTGGAGAATTGGTCGCTGATGTTCCGGGCGAATCGCTCGTTCTTGGCGGTGGTGCGCCCGTGTACAAGCGCGAATGGAAAGAACCAAAATATTTTTCTGAAACGAAGAAATTTAAAATCGACGATGTGAAAATTCCTGCGGATCTGAAAGGAGTTGCAAAATATCTTGCTTCTCATCCGAACATCGCTTCGAAAAAGTGGGTGTACAATCAATATGATTCCATGGTGGGAACAGTGAACATGAGTACGAATGCTCCTTCCGATTCCGCGATTGTGAATATCAAAGGTTCGAAAAAAGCGCTCGCGATGAATGTGGATTGTAATGCGAGATATGTGAATGCAGATCCGGAAGTTGGTTGCGCGATCGCAGTTTCAGAAGCAGCGCGGAATATTGTTTGTTCGGGAGGAGAAGCTTCGGCTGTTACAAACTGTTTGAATTTCGGAAATCCATATAATCCAGAAGTGTATTGGCAATTTGTGGGTTCAATAAAAGGAATGGGAAAAGCGTGTGAGAAATTCAAGACGCCGGTCACAGGAGGAAATGTTTCGTTCTATAATAATTCTGCTTCAGATGGCCCCGTGTTTCCTACACCAACGATCGGTATGATCGGAATTGTTACAGATAAAAAATTCATCACCACACTCGATTTCAAAAACGAAGGCGATTCTATTTATCTCATTGGTAAAATTGCAAATGATATTTCTTCTTCAGAATATCTTTATTCATTTCACGGAATAAAAAATTCGCCCGCCCCGTATTTTGATCTCGATGAAGAATTCAATATGCAGCGTGCGCTCACATCCGCCATACGCGCAGGCGTGATCGCAAGTGCGCACGATTGCTCGGACGGAGGTTTATTCATCACGCTGCTCGAAAGTGCAATGCCGAAAAATATGGGATTTGAAATTTCTTCTGAGAAGTCGGTGAGGAAAGATGCATTCCTGTTCGGCGAATCGCAGGGCAGGGTAGTGGTGAGTGTTTCTGCGGCGAATGAAAATAAATTGGAAATGGAAATGAAAAATGCAGGAGTTCCGTTTTTAAAATTAGGAAAAGTGAAAGGGAAAGATAGTGTGATAGACGGGGAGAATTTCGGAAGTGTTGCAGATTATAAAATGAAATATGAGAACAGGATCGGGGAGATGATGAATTGAGTTTTGGGTTATGAGTTATGGGTTACGAGGAAGTGATTAATGTTGAATAATTATTTTTTGTGAAAAAATATTTTCTCTGTTCGTTATGCGAATAAAATAAATTCCATCTTCATCAGCACTCAGATCAATCTCAAAATTATTTTCATTCAGGTTTTCATTACGCAAAATTTCCTGTCCGAGTGAATTGAAAATAGACAAATCATATTTTCCGGTAAAATTATTTTGAAGAATAAAATTTCCATTGGAAGGATTAGGAAAAATTACCGGAGTGAAAAAAATATTCGATTGATCTATTCCGGTTTCATTACCGCAATGATATTTTGCAACGAAAACATCTTCATCGCCGGCTCCGGCTGATGTCAGCGTGTCGGAACCAATAACAAAAGGGCTAACGTAAAAATCTCCGCCGATGTAAACATTCCCGAAGGAATCTGCAGCAATACCATTCTGGTCGTCACCTCCGCTCGAAAGCGCTTCCGCACAAAGAAGATTTCCATTCGGATCAAACCGGGCAAGGAACATCGGTTCAGTAAAATTGGATGGCATGCTGAGTGTTGTTGAACCGAAAGTGACAGACAAAACAAATTCACCGGACATATAAACGCTGCCCGATGCATCTGCACTTACAGAGTAGCCCTTATCGTTTATTCCTGTCGCATTTTTTGACCAGACCGCATTTCCATTCGGATCATATTTGACAAGGAATGCATCATTCGATACACCAGGATTAGTGAGTGTGTTTGTGCCGAACACGATCGAATTACTCTGAAAATATCCGGTTAAAAACACATTTGAGTTTGCATCTGCACATAAAGAGTAACCTTCATCATCACCGGTTCCCCCGGCACCGTTCGCCCAAAGTACATTTCCATTAGCATCATATTTAGCAATGAAAATATCATAGCTGCCGGCATTCGTTAGTGTATTTGTTCCAATGGAAATAGAAGGGCCGAAAAAAAATCCGGAGAGCACTGCATTGCCGGAATGATCAGCAACAACGGAGACACCTTCATCACCTCCTGTTGATCCGCAACTTTTCGCCCACAGCGCATTTCCGTTCGGATCGTATTTGGCAATAAAAATATCGCTGCTGCCTGCATTGGTAAGGAGAGTTGTGCCGATGGTCATCGTCGGACTGAAAAAATATCCGGTTAAATAAACATTTCCGGTTGCGTCTGCACTTACGCCATAACCAACATCAGTGCCTGTTCCTCCTTCGCTTTTCGCCCAAAGTGCATTTCCATTCGCATCATACTTGGCAATGAATATATCATAGCCGCCGGCGTTCGTAATTGTCGTGCTTCCGAAAGTAATAGAAGAGCTGGAATAGGTTCCCGTGATAAAAATATTTCCATTTTGATCAGCGCAAATTGAAAATGCCTCATCACCACTTCCGCCACCCGCTCTTTTTGCCCAAAGAACGTTTCCGTTCGGATCATATTTAGCAATGAAAATATCCCACGCACCGGTGTTCACAAGATTGACAGATCCAAAAGTGAGGATGGGGCTTTGAAACTCTCCTGTAACAAAAACATTTCCTGCCGTATCAGTACAAACGGCAAAACCTTCATCGGGACTCGCGCCTGTCGCACTCTTCGCCCACAACCAGTTTCCCTGCGCGAAAATATTTGCCGATAGAATAAAAAATAAAAAAACTAAAATGAATTTTGATTTCATGAAAAAATTATTTCTCAATAATTATTTTCTGTGAATAAATTTTTTCATCGCTCGTTACCTTCACGAAATAAATTCCATTGGCTTCACTGCCCAGATCAATTTCAAAATTATTTTCATTCAGGTTTTCATTATGCAAAATTTCCTGTCCGAGTGAATTGAAAATTTCTATTTGATAATTTCCTGAAAAATTATTTCTGATTGTGAAAATTCCGGAAGAAGGATTGGGAAACAGAAAAATATTTTTTGTTTCTTCAATTTCATTTACTGAAGCCGCAACCTGGCAAAATCCATTCAACTCCACAGGAACAGGGCTGTCATTTGTATTTCCATTTCCGAGTTGTCCATAATTATTTTGTCCCCACGTCCAGAATGTTCCATCGTTTTTCAGAGCAAAAGATTGCCTGCCGCCAATTCCTATTGTAGAAACTCCGTTGAGAAATGCAACCGCGACCGGAACGTTGCTTGCAAATTCACCATTCCCGTCACCGAGTTCACCGGACATATTTTCTCCCCACGCCCAAATTGTTCCATCGCTTTTCAAGGCATTCGAATGTCCGCATCCTGCAGTAATGGAAATTATTCCAGAAAGACCCGTTGATTGCACTGGAGTATTACTGCTGATATTATTTCCGGTTCCGAGCTGTCCATAAACATTCCAACCACTGCCCCAAACTGTACTGTCATTCCTGAGAAAGAGCGAATGAGCATAACCAGCAGAAATAGAAATAATGTTTGTAATATTTATTTGCACAGGAAGATTTCTGTTCGCGGTATCACCGATGCCGAGTTGGCCCGAATGATTCAGTCCCCATGCCCACACGGTTCCGTCATTTTTCAACGCGAGAGAATTTCCATTTCCTGCCGACACAGCGATAATTCCTGTCAAACCTAAAACATGAACAGGAACATTGCTATTGGAGAAATTTCCGATTCCGAGTTGCCCGTAAGTATTCGTTCCCCAAGACCAGACGGTTCCGTCAGGTTTTATTGCAAGTAAATGGTCGAAACCTGCATCAACCGAAACATAACCTGTGGTCCAGTTCGTAACCTGCACGGGAATATTGCTGCTTGCATTATTTCCATTTCCGAGTTCGCCTGTAGAATTATCACCCCATGCCCAAAGTGTTCCGTTATTTTTCAACGCGATCGAAAAACCGCCGCCGCCAGAAACAGCAATGATCCCGGTGAGAGAATTAACCGTAACAGGAAAATAACTATCAGTTGTATTGCCAATTCCCAACTCACCCGAACTATTATTTCCCCACGCTTTTACGGTATGATCACTACAGATTGCGAGTGAATGCTGGTAACCACCGCTAAAAGTCTGGGCAGAAAAATAAAATGGCAGACCTAAGATAATGATTGCAAAAACTAAAATGAATTTCGTTTTCATGAAAAAATTATTTCTCAATGATTATTTTTTCCGAATAAATATTTTCATCGCTCATTACCTTCATGAAATAAATTCCATTGGCTTCACTGCCCAGATCAATTTCAAAATTATTTTCATTCAGATTTTCTTTGCGAAGAATTTCCTGTCCGAGTGAATTGAAAATTTGCAGTTCAAAAGTTTCGGAAAAATTATTCCGGATGGTGAAAATTCCATTCGAAGGATTGGGATACAGAAAAATATTTTTTGTTTCACTCATAGTACTCATTCCCGTCATCACATCTAATTTCCCAATGAAAATATCGGCATAACCGATCGTGGAATCTTCATTGAAATAATTATCGGGGCCAAAATTTATCATCGGGCTTCTCCAGTCGCCGGTCGCGTATATTGCGCCGGAAGATCCGATGGCAATGGAATTCATTTCATCGTCCGTCATTCCTCCTGCACTAATCGCCCACAACGGATTTCCGGAAGGATCGTATTTGTATAAAAACATATCCTGGCTGCTCATGGAAGAATTTGTTAGCGTTGTTGTGCCAATTGTCATTGACGAACTGTTGAACATTCCGCTCATGTAGGAATTTCCCACCGCATCTACCGCCACTGCATAACCGAAATCATGCATCGCTCCGCCCTGGCCTCTTCCCCACAATTCATTTCCTGCAGAATCATATTTCAACAAATACACATCGCCCATTCCATTGTTCGTGATCGTAGTACTTGCAAATTGAAATGAGGCGCTGTGATAATGCCCGCCTACAAAACAATTCCCGGAATTATCAGTGGCCACACAAACAGAATGATCGTTCAGCGAATCGCCAGCGCGTTTTGTCCAGCGGAAATTTCCTGCCGAATCATATTTCGCAACAAAAATATCGGGATAACCCGGGCCTGCATTATGCAAAGTAGTTGTGCCGAACGTGAGCGAATCACTTGCAAATCCACCGGAGATATAAATATTTCCGAAGTTATCTGTCGCCACTGCATTGCCCATATCATTGAGCGAGCCGCCGGAATGTTTTGCCCACTTCACATTTCCGGAAGGATCGAATTTTATCAGCAGTACATCGTAAAGTCCGTTGTTGGTGAATGTATTTGTTCCGATAGTGATCGTGCTGTTGTAATAACATCCGGCCACATAAAAATTTCCTGTAGAAGGTTCAACCGCTACCGCTTGCGCAATATCCCAGTCGCCCGCGCCGAAACGTTTTGCCCATTGGGGAATTCCATTCGAATTATATTTCGCCACAAAAATATCTCCGTAGCCGGCCGATGCATTCAACAAGGTGTCGTTACCGATGATGAGCGAATCGCCGGTGAAATAACCGGTGACATAAATATTTCCGGAAGCATCAGGCGCGAGCGCAATTGCATAATCATCACCAGCACCACCTTCACTCGTTGCCCAGGCCACATTTCCATTTGCATCATATTTCACAATGTAAAAATCGTTGAGGCCTTTGTTAAGCAAAGTATGTGTGCCGAAAAAAACCGTGTCGCCGTAAAAATATCCGCACGTGATCACGTTGTTCGAATTATCAGTGGCAATACAACTTCCGAGATCGTAACTCTCTCCTCCGGCAACACGCGACCAGTTCCAGCCGGGAGTTTGAGAAAAAATTGCAGAAGAAATTAAAAGGAAGAATAGGGTAAAGAGGTTTTTCATTTATCTAATTTACGAAATAACCATGAGCAACGACAGAATTTTATATTCCGGTAGAGGAGCAGGTTGAGATTTTTTTGATACTTCTTTGAGTCTTTGTGGCCTCACAAGTATTTCTCAAGAGAAAATGATTTTGTATTCACGAAGTTTCAATAGGCCACGAGGACACCAGAGCACAAAGTTTTTGAGGGAAAAATCTTATTCAAATTCAAACTAACAGACTATCCAAATTCCTAAATTGCATCACTATTCTTCAGGTGAAAAAAATAATTCTCAGTTCGCTTTTTTCTACAGCAACTTTTTTTGCTCATTCGCAGGATTCGATCGCACATCGTTTCATGATCGGTGTGCAACCCTCATTGGAATGGACAAATTTCAAACCGGAGAACAGCCAGGTTTACAGGAGGCCCGATATTCTTGAAGGCGGACTTGGATTAGGTGGAATCGTCGAGACGTTATCGATCGGGTTGGTTGCGGGGTATGAATGGAAGCCAAAAATATTTTTCACATCAGGAATTTTTTTCGCGCGTATCGCTGGCAGAATTGAGAGCGAGAAGGCGATCATGGTTTACCAGTCCGGCAATGCGCTTGTTCCCATCAGCCAGATCGACAGCAGTTATCTGCGTCTTCATCCGGGAACCAATAAATGTTTGTTTGATTCGCGGACTTACGGATCAAATTACGCAGTAGTTCCAATGCTGGTGAATTTCCGGATCGTGAAGTATGATATTTATTCTTTCACTTTCATAGTTGGAGGAGAATTGCAATTCAGGACAGAAACTGATTTTGAAGATTACTATTACAAATATTCTGATTCGACGGAGATCTTCGTTACGCTCGGGGATGCAGTCACCAGGAATGAAATGAATTCTACTTTGTTCACCTTATATGCCGGGATGGAAAACAGGATTGAACTCGGAAAACATTTTGTTTTTGCTTTCGGATCGCACTGGACACACGGCCTGAGTAATCCTGTAAAAAAATATTCGATTTATAACATGGATGAAGGTGCGACGGAATCAAATTTTCTCACCAATGGAAAACCGGTTGCAATCGAGCAGAAATTTCACCTGAAGACTTTTGGTTTACACGTTGGATTTTATTTTCAGTTTTGAAGAGGGGAGAGTGGTTGCCTGAAAACTATAATCGAAATAAAAGAGACACGAAGAGTAAAATATTTTTTTCAGGCGAAATTATTTTCAATATTGATTTTTTATCCAAAGATTTTGCCGTGTGGATTTTGCTTTCATAATCTTTTAAGTTGTGATGGCAGATTAATGCACCACGCAAACCAAATCCGGATCACCGCCGGTTCTGTAGAAAGCTCCTTGCGATAAACCTGCATTTCGCGCTGCAAGATTATTTGTATACACCGGCAAACCAACGACCTGCAATTGACTCGTCGGAGCAGATGTTCCGATACCAAGATTTCCCCCCATCAACCAACTATTGCCGGAAGCAGATAATTTATTGACATACGCAGTGTTTTCTTCCGGAGGAGGAAATGATGTGATCGTGAATTGCGCCTCGTTCATAAATTCATAACCTGCGGATGGCCCTGAACCCGACGGCACATCAACAAAACTATAGGGGCCTGAAGGAGAAGAGGATTTAAACAATCTATAGTTCATTGCTCCCGGAATCGCGTTCCAACCAATGCGAATAGTTTTGTAAACATCGACAATAAATGACACGGGATCAGAAGCTCTCGTCCATCCTGTTCCGTCGGAAGCTGCTACCCTGAAATAGTAAACGTCTCCCTCTGTTAAGTAACCAATTGCGTGATGGCCGGTGATAATTGAAGTTGATGGAGGCGACATTTCAATTGCAATATTAGAATCAGATCCAAGTGTGATTTTCTCTCGTGGATCAGTTGATCCGATTCCAACATTCGTATTTGCATCACCAAGCAATAAATTTTGCCCACTTTTGACTAATACCCTGCTTCCATCAATTTTATAAGCACAAGAAGTTCCAATATTTATACTTCCTTCTACATGAAGTTTGTCTTGTGGTTTTGTAATTCCTATTCCAACATTTACATTTAAATCACCAAGCACTAAACTGTTACTTTGTTCAACAATTGAATTTGCACCGATGGCTGTTGAGTTATCATAATTTCCTGTTGTTCTGGAATTAATTCCGATGTAAGTATTATTGTTACCGGAAGCATTTTTCATCCCGGATTGATAACCCATCGCTGTATTGCCTGAACCATCTGTATTCTGCAAAAGTGTAGAGTTGCCAAACGCACAATTCTGAATGCCGGTTTTATTAAACTGCAATGGCGAACAACCAAAAGCGCTGTTTTCATCTCCCATGTTGTCTGCTAATGCTCTGTCACCAAATCCTGAATTAGATAAATGATGCCCGTTATTGTAGCCAGCTTGCAGACCGATGAAAGTGTTGTTTTGTTTAACCACTAAAATATCTTCGCAATCAATTTTAATTGTGCTGCCTCCTGAAATATTAATATCACCATCAACGTCAAGTTTAGCTCTTGGGATTTGTACTCCAATACCCAACCTTCCCGTTGTTGTTGCTGTTAAAACGCGGACACCCGTAGAATAATTTGCAAGTCGCCAGTCACTCAGACCACCGTCAACGAAACCCATTGCCCAAATAGAATCAGGATTAGTCATAATAAACTGAGCGTATCCATTACTCTGGCTTGTTGTAACCGCAATAGTAGATGTGCTATCCGGATGATGGACTTCGAAATAATATTGCGGCGTCAGTGTTCCGATTCCAACCCTGGTTCCATCATTAAATAAATTGGAATCTGCTTTCCAATTTGTTCCATCATGCCTAAGCGTTTGCCCATTCGTTCCATTCGGCAAATTATTTGGTGTTACCCAGCTTCCCTTACCATTGTTATCTGATGTAAAAACTTTTCCTGCTCCTTGCGTTCCATCCACAATTTTTACTGAACCGCTCACGTCCAATTTCTCCGAAGGGTTAATACTATTAATTCCAACATTACCTCCGGTGTAAGAAAGATTTGTTCCGGATAAATTCCATGGATTAGGTTGCGGTAAATCTGATTCGAGTTCAAAGGAGACTCTGAGATTTACAATATTTGTAGACGGTCCGCCAGAGGCTGTTTGTACCAATATAGCAATGCGCTGTCCTGCACTGACATTTAAGCTAAGCACGCCGGTTCCATTTGTTATTTTGCCATCGAGTGAAACTGAAATATTATTTCCAAGGGCAAGCGCATTAGCAGGTGAAACATGTTCTAAAGCAAATTGAACAGTAAATATATTTCCCGATCCGGTCAGTGAATTTGATTTGCAATCCCAGAAAAGATTTTTCAACGTTCCGCTTCGAGAAATTAAAATACTTGTTTCACCGGTTGAGGAAGGCTGTTGCGTGCCACCGGCCAATGGCAAATAAGTTGACGCGCCCTGGCCGATAGCAGTGCGATGGCAGAAATTGAAGGCAGTCGCAGTAAATTTTTCAGGCTGATTATTGTACATGGTTTTAGTTTTTAAGTTTTGTTATTCAAGGGTTATTTTTTTCGAATCGAAGAAGTTGCATTTCATTATCTTTTATTATCAATTCAGAATAATCTGTTCTTCCGCAAATTCCCTTCTCAGCCGCGCAACAAATTTGTCAAGAAGGTATTTGCAGGATCTGTTCACGCTTTTATTGTTCCGGAAAAATTTCACGAAGTAGGGCGACAAAGCATAGTAAACGGCAATGAAAATCCTGCCGGCGAAATGTGGTTTCAGTTTTTCATCACGGAATTTTCTCAGCACAAGAACTTCGGGCGCATCATAATCACCATAAACCATCGTTGCAATGTAACAAACCTCACTCATCACACCCATTAGAAAAAGGAATCCCTGTACCAGCATGATCATAAGATAAATGTAAAAGGCACCGAAGCCAATGGCGAAGACGATCGTTAAAAAAATGCAGAAATTTATTTTTTGTTTCAATTGCTCATCCACGATGCCGTATTCTTTCATTTTGTTTCTTGCCTCGAATAGAAAGAAGATCGACATCGGAAACAGAAGGAGTGGAAAAAGAATCCCCAAGGCAAGATATAATTTTCCTTTTCTGAAATCTTCGTTCACCTCTTCCTGTGGCGTTAAAGGTTCATCATTCTTTTTTGAAGCAGGATGCCACTTTGCTTTTCCTTTTTTCGAACGGTTTGTATCGGATAAAAGAGAAGGATGCTTGTCAATAATATTTTCATGTAAGGATTTGACCGCTGAAAATATTCCTACGGTATCATTTGATCTTGGAATAATGGAATCTTTTGAAAAATTATTCAGAGTCAAATTGAAGAAAGGAATAGTATTTTCCTTTGGAATGTGACGGCTCGCACGATCTTTTCTGTAATTCATTTTGTCAATCTCCGCGAAATTGTGGCAGGAGTCAGAGAAAAATAAAAATGCTACAAGTAGAAAAGAAATAATTTTTCTTGTGCAAACGGTGTGTAAAGGTTTTATCATGCAGTTGATTGATTGACATGACAAACGTAAACCAGTTGATTCATTTTCCGAAATCGAATTGCATGTGGACTTCATTTTTGTATTGCAAATATTGAAACGCATGGTAGTGATTGTTGCGTGATTAGTATTTAGCGCAAAATTTTTATTTTAATGATGTATTGATTTTTAAACGAAACTGCACTTCTGCATTCTTTTACCTGAACAGATATCCAATTGTAAATGCTCCATTGAGTGTATAGATCTCTGCAATGGATTCGACACCGTGACCAGATGGATGATATTCCGACGGGATCGGTCTGTAGTCGTTGTAATAAGAGTCACCCCATATACTGCCGCGTAATCTTATTAATTGATCGTAAGGTTCCATTTTATAACCCAGTTTCAAAATCACGGTTGGTATCCATGCGATGCGGAAGTAAAATTTCTTATTTACATTCTGATACCGGTATCCGATCCTCATATTGAATTTTGCTTGATAATAATTCACTGTTTTTACGTCCTTGACGCCATATTGAAAACCATCAGGATCGCCTGGCCCGTAAAGCAAATAGGATTCTGTTTTCCTGCGGGGATATTCGCCTGAAGATTTATATTCCAAAAGATTTCCAATTCCCATTTCCAGGAAATTATTTTTTCTTCCGAGCATGGCGTCTGATTCGACTGTGCCAATGAATTTCGGGCCATTGAAAACCGCGGCAAAAAACATATCGACAGGATCTATTCCGATGGAAGCATTAAGTTTGAGTTTTTTCTTCTGGTAAAAAATCCGTTCGTAATTTACTTGTGGGAAAAAAGAAATTCCACCTGCCTGGAAGTTGAGTGAATTCTTTTTAAGCAGAATGGTGCTGTCCTTCTGCGCGAAAGCGAAAAGAGAAGTGAGCAGGCATAGAATAGTCAGTTTCTTTTTCATGGCTCTGTTTTTTATTTCAATTTCGTTACCTGACAAACGTAGAGGAGTCCAACCATAAAAGAAAATTGAATTCCGGATAACGCGGGAAGAATAATTTGCAGATTTTAAATGTAAAGCGCGTGCAGCCGCGTAAATTGCACATTTCACAAATCCTGATCCGGATATTCGGGTAATTCGCAATTAGTATCCTCAATAAAAAAAGCCACTCCTCACGGAATGGCTTTCTTCAAAAAATATTTTCTCAGTAGAACTCACCTCGAAATTAAACAGTCATTTCCGGAAAATCACAAATCGAAAATCCCAAAGTTCATTGGTTAACTGTGCCGTCTTTTGGAATTTGGAGCTTTACTTTTTTTGGAATTTCATGATTGAATCTCAATTTTGAGATAACTATTTACTTATTGCACTTTGTCGAATCGTAGCAGCTTCCACCCATTGCATGTTTCAAACACATTTCTTTTTCTTCGGGCGTACATTTCATCGAGTCGCAATACTGCGCGCATTGTTGCTGCGTCATGTGCATGCATTTATTCAGATCGCATTTCATATTCATCATCTGGGTGCAGCAGGAATTTCCTTTGCACATGTTGTTCATTGCGGTAGCATTGTGTCCGGCGAGAAGTGGTGCAAGCATGAGTCCAACGAGACAGGAAAGCTTGATGAGAATATTCATCGACGGGCCGGAAGTATCTTTGAAAGGATCACCAACCGTATCACCAACGACAGCCGCTTTATGCGGATCAGATTTTTTATAAAAAATTTCTTTCTTGCCGTTCACTTCTATCTCCGCACCTTTTTCAAAAGATTTTTTTGCATTGTCCCACGCACCACCGGCATTGTTCTGGAAAATTGCCCAGAGTACACCGCTCACGGTTACGCCTGCCATATAAGAACCGAGCGCTTCTGCGCCCATCACCAATCCAACAATGATTGGAGTTACGATCGTGATCACGCCCGGCAATAACATCTGGCGCAATGCAGCTTTCGTGGAAATAGCAACACACTTTGCATATTCAGGTTTTCCTTTTCCTTCCATGATGCCGGGTATTTCGCGGAACTGCCGGCGTACTTCATTCACCATATCCATTGCTGCTTTACCAACCGAATTCATAGCGAGCGCGGAGAAAACAACCGGGATCATTCCGCCGAGAAATAACGCAGCGAGAACTTTTGCATCGAAAATATTTATTCCGTTGATGCCGGTGAATGTTACGTAAGCAGCGAAAAGTGCGAGTGCAGTAAGCGCTGCGGATGCAATTGCAAATCCTTTCCCGATAGCAGCAGTTGTATTTCCAACTGAATCGAGTACGTCTGTTTTCTCTCGAACCTCTGCAGGAAGTTCACTCATCTCTGCAATTCCGCCGGCGTTGTCTGCAATGGGACCGAATGCATCGATCGCCAATTGCATTGCGGTGTTCGCCATCATCGCGCACGCTGCAATTCCTACTCCGTAAAATCCTGCGAGTGAATACGCGCCCCAGATCGCACCTGCGAAAAGAATTACAGGAAGTGCAGTAGATAACATTCCTGTTCCGAGCCCGGCGATAATATTTGTTGCTGCACCTGTCGCAGATTTTTCGACGATGCCTCTTACAGGACGCCCGCCGAGGCCGGTAAAATATTCGGTGATAAATGAAATTGCACCACCTACAAACATTCCGATCATCACCGCATAGAAAATATGCATACTTGTTGTAGTTGCTTTTCCGAATTCACCCGCGTTGAAAACACTGATGTTCATTGTTGCAGGCAAACATTGCTGAATGAGAAAATAAGCGGCTACGAGCGAGAGAAGAATCGAAGACCAGTTTCCGATATTGAGTGCCCGTTGTACGGTACGTGTATCTGTTTTTGCATTGTCGGCAACCTTCACAAAATAACTGGAGATGATGGAAGCGAATAATCCTGCAGCAGAGATCATGAGTGGAAGAAAAATGGGGCCGAGTCCTTTGAACGGGATCACATCATAATTTCCATTCGCTGCAACCATATCGCGAATCACATAATTGCCCAGCACCATCGACGCGAGAACTGTTGCGACGTACGATCCGAAAAGATCGGCGCCCATTCCTGCAACGTCACCCACATTATCACCAACGTTATCTGCAATGGTTGCGGGATTACGCGGATCATCTTCCGGAATTCCTGCCTCTACTTTTCCAACGAGATCGGCTCCAACATCTGCGGCTTTGGTATAAATTCCACCGCCCACACGAGCGAAAAGCGCGATCGATTCTGCACCCACAGAAAATCCTGCGAGCACTTCAAGTACCTGCGTCATTTTTTCATATCCGCCATTCGCAAGTGAACTCTGCATGAAAAACTGGAAAAAAATAATGAAGAGCATACTTAGTCCGAGAACTGCGAGTCCGGCAACACCGAGTCCCATCACTGTTCCGCCGGTGAAAGAAACTCTCAGTGCTTTTGCAAGAGAAGTTCTCGCCGCCTGCGTTGTGCGAACGTTTGCTTTTGTAGCGATTCGCATTCCGAAAAATCCGGCGAGTGCAGAAAAAATACATCCGCAAACAAATGCAGCGACGATAAGAATGTGAGAAGTAGTTACCTCTTGGCTCAACCAACCGAGTGCGCTGCCGGCGAGTACGACATAAATTGCGAGAATGCGATATTCAGCTTTCAGGAATGCCATCGCTCCTTCTGAAACATATCCTGCAATTTCTTTCATGCGATCGTTTCCCGCATCCTGTTTACTCACCCACGCCGATTTGAGGATCATGAAAATGAGTCCGAGAATTCCCAATGCGGGAACCAGATAAATAAGTTGTTCGTTCATAGTTGTTATTGATTGATCAGGGTGTTTTGAAACTACCCATTGGTGTTAAAGGGCGCAAATTTAGCAAGAAAAGTTGTATTGGGGAATTAAGCAGAAATCAGGTAGAGGCTCAGTTTGCTCTTTTCCGATTCAACTTCGCGCCTTGGCGCCTTCGCGGTTCCTAAACCATTCTTTTATTAAACCGCAAAGACGCTAAGGCGCTAAGAATTTTCAAACTGACCCACTACCAGAAATCAGCTCCAAAGGAGCAAGCGGCAACGGCAGTCGGAAAAAATATTGGTGAGAAAGTGAACTTGAATACGGCAGCTTCTCATTTTTTTATTTTGAAGCGCACCTGTATCACTTCTTATTTCCTGTCTTCCCGCTGGTGCGCAATCCCGAACGCGTTCGGTAAAGGCGCACCATCGGGGCTATGCGAAAAAACTTCATCACAAATTATTCTCTCCTGTGTCTTCCTGTGAACTTGTTTGCAAAAAAAAATGCAAACATTATTGCTTTAAAAAAACCGGAAACAGTAAACCGAAAACAATTCATCGTCACTCACCACTTAAAATTATCAGGATTCGTAATAACCCGAAACTACTTCGGACAATCAACCGGATTTCCTCCCGTCTTTGCTTTTCCTTTTTTCGTTTTCAGTTTTCCGGTCGGGAAGAGCGGAACTTTCAGCGCGAAGTAAAAATCCGCATTGTAAACTTTTTTGCTTTTCAGAATGAGATTTAAAAGATCTGTCGTTCCGAAAATGAACGGACCCAGACGGAATCCCGCGCCCATGCTCACTGTGCCCATGCGCGTGAATGATACGGGCACCCACGCACCGTACCAGCGCGTTTCGTAGCGCGCGGTCACGCTTATGCGCGTGAGCTCGTGAACTTTTTTAAAATCAGTTCCGCGGAAATAAAGTGCATTGAAAGATTGCCCGCTTAAATAAATATTATCGCGGTAATGATAATCGTAAAAAAGATCGAGGGCCAGCGGTGTGCGCATCCACAATCCTTTTCCGCTTCCTTTTCCTGCATTCCCCAATGAAAAATTATTGTAGATCGGGCCGGGCTCTGTATAGTTTAAATCTTTGTTATTGAAATTCCAGTCCTCTGAATTTGCAGAATAATGATCGGTAAAAATACCGGAACGGAAATGAATGATGCCGAGATCGGTCAGTGATGCACCAATCCGGTATTTGTAAATCGGACGCTCACGGAATCCGGGCCATTCTTTCGGTTTATCTTTTTTGTCTTTCTGCATTGCGTCCGGGCGAAATTCATAAATGATTCCTGCATCCAATCCTATTCCCGGATTGAACCCGATGTGATACCCCTGCCATGAAAAATTTGCGCCGAATGCGAAATTATCCGAGTGGCCGAATTTCAGATCGGAACGGAAAATTCCGACAGTAGTGTCGCTATACGCCTGGTACTCGAGATCATTTACAAAAGCATAAGCGGCGCCGAGACCGAGTAAAAATTTAGGGCGCACACCTACACTCACAAAATGTTCAGCGCCGGTCCATATAGTTTTCGAATAAGTGCCGCCGATCTCGAACCACGAACACGCATTCGCACCCACGTGCTTATTATGAAATTCCTGATAGTCGGCAGGATCTTTCAATCCGCGTGCGAGCAGGTGCGCGAGCTCAGGTTCCACTCCGTCAATATTTGCATACGTGCGTATCTTCATATCTACGCCCCATCCGAATTTATCATTGGAGAACATCACCGCGGGCAAAAGAATCTCCGCTCGTGCGAATGCAGCTTTCTTCGTATTTCTTCCATCGCGCAAATAAAGATTCTGCGTTCCCCAATCGGGAATTCCGAAGTCTTTTCTTTTTACGCCCACATAATTATTCGCTCCTTCCACATCTAAACCGCCGACCAGGATATCGAGACTGTAATTATTATCGGCGAGCGAAGCAGGATTGTACGAAGCGCCGACTATTCCTGCATAATTGCTGTGTTCGTAACCGAGAAAACTCTGGGCGGAGATCTTGTGGAAAAAGAAAAAAAGAAAAAGTGGGAGGAATATTTTCCGCATGATCAAATATCATAAAAAAAAGGCGACGCCCGCGGGAATCGCCTTTTTCACTTTGTGATAAAAAAATTATTGTTTGGTGATCCTGAACGATTCTGTTTTTTCAGAAGAGATGATGCGCACGAGGTAAAGCCCGCTCGCTTCATTGCTCAAACTGAATTTCGAATTATCATTCGGGATCATCATGAAATCACGGATCATTCTTCCATCAGAGGTGAAACACTGTACACGGACTTCCTGGTGCAATGAACCTGTGATGAAAATTTCGCCCGTCGTAGGGTTCGGATAAAGATTCCATGTTGAATTGGAATTTGCATTCCGGATTCCTGTACAAGGATCAACAACTATAGAATCCATTGCTGTACCGGAGCATCCATTGGTGGCAGTGAACATATAAGTGATCACTTGTGTTCCGTTTCCCGCAACCGAAGGATCGAATGAATTTCCGGTTACACCACTTCCGCTGAATGTTCCGCCCGAAGGAGATTCACCGGTCAATGCGAGTGTGGCATCATCGAAGCAAATAGTCGAAGTCGGAATATTCAAAGTCACCGTTGGAGGATTCGGATCCACCAGTGTTGCACTTCCATTCGCGCTGCATCCGTTCATGTCGGTAATGATGCAGGTGTAGGTTCCTGCGGTGAGTCCGGAAATATTCTGTGTCGTCGCACTGTTGCTCCACATGAAAGTATATCCGGGTGTTCCGCCGTTCACAGACATGGTTATAGACCCGTCATTTGCGCCGCATCCGGTAGGATCAGTTCCCATTGTTGTTACAATGATCGGCGAAGGTTCAGCGATCATAACGGTTTGTGTTGTAGTACAACCATTCATATCCGTGACCAAGCAGGAATAAGTTCCGGCTGAAAGTCCTGCTGCCATTGCAGCATTTCCTCCCATTGGACTCCACGCGTAAGTGTAAGGCCCGGTTCCTCCGGAAGCCATTACCGTAGCTGATCCGTCGCTTCCTCCGTTGCATGTAGCATCCATCTGGCTGGAAACGGAAGACGTGACCGTCATCGGTGCTGTGATGCTGAGTGTTTGTGTTGCAGTACAACCATTGGCATCCGTGATCGTGCAGGAATAACTTCCGGCACCAAGTCCCGTTGCCATAGCCGTAGAACCACCGGTCGGACTCCACATGTAAGTATAAGCGCCGGTTCCGCCCGAAGCAGCAACTGTTGCAGATCCGTCCATGTTTCCATTGCAGGTTGCATTCGTCTGTGAAGAAACCGAAGTAACGATAGCCGTAGGTTCTGTGATCATCACGGTTTGTGTTACAGTACAACCATTGGCATCGCTGACCGTGCAGGTATATGACCCTACCGGCAGGCTGGAAGCCGATGCAGAGGTTCCTCCCGATGGTGACCAGGAAAAAGAATAGGCCGGAGTTCCTCCGGAAGGAGTGACGGTTGCAGATCCGTTGTTGCCTCCGTTGCAGGTAATGTTCATTTGAGCCGAAACAGAAGTTGTAATTGCCGTTGGTTGTGTTATGACGGCAGGTTGTGTTGCAGTACAACCATTCGCATCGGTGACCGTGCAGGTATAGGTTCCTGCAGGAAGGCCGGATGCCGTTGCCATACTTCCCCCCAATGGCGCCCACGAGTAAGCGTAGCCGGGTGTTCCACCGGTAACAAAAACGTTGATCACTCCGTTCGATCCGCCATTGCAGGAAACGTTCGTTTGCGAAGAAACAGAAGTAGAGATTACTGACGGTTGTGTAAGATTGAATGTACTTGTAGTAACTGCGGAAGTAGCATCAGTTACGGTTACGGTATAAGTTCCCGCAGATAATCCACTAGCCGTTGCAGCAGTTCCTCCTGTTGGCGCCCATGAATAAGTATAAGGACTCGTTCCGCCGGTCACCGTTACAGTAAGAGAACCATTCGATGCGCCATTGCAAGTGATTGGTGATGAAACTGCAGTTGTAGCTGAATAAATGTTAGTGATGATCAGAGTTCCGTCCCCGCTTCTTACACCGGCAGTATTGGTTTGACTTGTTCCTGAATTGAAACTTCCACCACCTTGTCCACCGCCATGGCCGCAAGAGCACGGCCCGGAATTTCCGTCCCAGTCATCTCCACCACCGCCACCAGTGTATCCACCGCCACCACCACCAGAATATCCCCAACCACCGCAACCACCACCTCCACCAAATCCGCCGGGAAAATCTGTATTCACAGTTCCATGATATCCTCCGGTGAATCTTGTTCCCGGATTACTCTGATAAGTAACATCGCCCTGGAAAAATCCTGCGAGTCCACTACTTCCCCAACCTGTACCACCAGCTGCAGCATTATTCCACGTTGCAGAATATCCTCCAACACCTGATCCACCATTTCCACCCATTCCTAATCCCTGGTATCCGCCGTCTCCTCTTCCTGTTCCGCTGCTAACGGGAGTACTCGTTGCACTTCCGTTTCCACCATTCGCAACGTTGTGTCCTGTTCCGCCACCACCACCGGCAGCGATCATTAATCCTGCGCCGCCAATTGCACCTGTGTAAATAAAAGTTCCGCCGCCACCAGAACTTCCTGAACTTGCATCAGCGCCGATCTGTCCTACAACAATATTGAGAACAGTTCCAGCAGTGAGATTAAATGTTCCTTTGATGTAAGCGCCTCTTCCACCGATCAGGCTAAATCCGGTTCCGTTTCCTCCCTGCGCTCCGTATCCTTCAATGGTATAATTTCCTGTTGCAGGTACTGTCCATTGCTGAATTCCATTACTTACAACAGTAACAGCTCCGGCAAGTGTTGTTGAAGTATAAGCTGTGTTCACCTGCGCCTGCGTAGGGCCATTAACGCCAGTGGCAGCCGCGCTGGTAAATGTGTAAACAGTTTGCGCATCTGAATGAAGATTGAACAACAGCAGGATCGCAAAACTCATTGCCGCAACACGTGCATGCAATGCATTCCATTTCATGTAGAATTTTGATTTCATAATTAGTTGAGTTAGGGTTAAACGAAAAGCAACTGACTTCAGCTACCACATTTCACAGCGACAAATGTATAAAAATTGAACGAATTTTTTTCCGCGACTTCTCAACATAAAAAAAAGCGATATGCTTTTTCGCGTATCGCTTTCAAAAATGGCGCGGTTCATTATTGCCTGATGATGCGGAATGATTTTTCAGAATCTGCAGAAATAATTCTCACAAGATAAATGCCGCTTGCCTCGTCCTGTATTCCGAAATGCATTTCATCTTTTGTATTCCATTCCACATCGCGGATCAATTTTCCTTCTGAAGAAAAAAGCTGAACATGCACAGGTTCTTCTGTTGGCACGTAAGCAGTAATAAAAACATCACCGGTCGTAGGATTCGGGAAAATATTCCATTGAGAATAATCGGCATTCACCTGTATTCCTGTACACGGATCCACAGTGATCGTGTCAGTGGTCGCGCCCAAACATCCGTTCGTATCCGTGTACGCATACGCTATCACACTTTGACCCAACCCGGCGAGAGATGGATCGAAAACACTTCCATTCATTCCATTGCCGGTGAAAGTTCCTCCTGCAGGAATACCGGAAATCAGGAGTGTATCATCGTCAATGCAAATGAAAGTTTCCGGCAGCGTCATTGCAACAACAGGAGCATTCGGATCGCTGAGTGTTGCAAGTGCAGTTCCAACGCAACCATGCGCATCAGTTACAGTGAGTGAATAAACACCGGCAGCAATATTGTAAAGATCTTCGATCGTATCGCCGTTACTCCATTGGTAAATGAAAGGTTGTGTTCCACCGGTCATTGCAATATTAATTCCGCCATCAGAAGCGCCACATGTTGTTGGATTCAACACCGCCTGTACAAATGCTACCAATTGTCCCGGATCATAAATAGATGCCTGTGCTGAATCAACGCATCCGTTCGAATCGGTAACAACACAAGTGTAAATTCCCTGTGAAAGATCGGTGAGTGATGAAGAAGTATTCCCGGTATTCCACAAATAAGTATAGGGGCCGGTTCCACCGGATGGAGTTACGGAAGCAGTTCCATCGTTATTACCGTGACAAGAAATGTCAGTTTGCGTTACCACAAATGAAAGCGGTGCAGGTTGAGAAACAGTGAATGTATCATTGAAAACGCAACTGTTTGCATCCTGCACGGTGAGTGTGTAAACTCCGGCAACGAGCATCGAATCATAAGCATTATTGGAAAAATCGGACCAGTAATAATTATAAGGAGCCGCTCCGCCATTCATATTGAGCGTGATGCTTCCGTTGTTGAAATTATAACAGGTGACACCGGTGATCATCGCGTTCGAAGTCATCGCAGCTGGTTCCGTGATAACGAAGGTTTGTGTTGCAACACAACCATTCATATCTGTAACTGTGCAGGTGTAAGATCCTGCCGACAGCGAAGTTTCTGTTGCGGCCGTTCCGCCGCTTGTCCAGGAATAAGTAAGCGGCCCCGTTCCTCCACTTGCATTTACAGTCGCACTGCCGTTATTGCCGCCACTGCATGACGCATCGAACTGCGAACCTACAACAGTGATAAGCGATGGTTCTGTTAAACTGAAAGTTTCGGTAAGCATGCATCCATTGATATCGGTGATGGTACAGGAATAACTTCCGGCCATGAGTGCGCCCGCCATAGAAGAATTTCCTCCTGAGGGCGACCAGTTGTAAGAATAGGATCCATTGCCGCCGCTTACACTCACTGATGCAGATCCGTTGCTGCCACCGAAACAACTTACGTCGGTTTGCGAATCAATCGAAGAAAGCGGCGCCGGTTCCGTGATATCGATGGTTTGTGTTGTAGTACAACCATGCGCATCTGTAACATTACACGTATAGGTGGCTGCTGAAAGCCCCGTTTGTGTATTCCCGGATCCACCATTCGGCGCCCAGGAATAATTGAAAGGCCCGGTGCCGCCATTGACTGTGATCATTGCTGTTCCGTCATTGGAATTGAAACAGGTAACATCTGTTCCTGTAATTGAACTCGTTAATTGCGAAGGAGCGCTTATGTTGACCGTGTCACGGAGAAAACAACCATTGAGATCCGTGATGGAAACGAGATAAAGATTTTCGCTGAGCCCGTTTGCAAAATCAGTGGTGTATCCGCCCGGCGCCCAGGAATACATATAACCGGGAGTTCCGCCATTGACAGTTACCACGGCACTTCCGTCTGACCCGCCAAAGCAACTTACATTTACAATAGCATTTGTTGCGCTCAGTGCGGGAGGTTCTGTGATCTGAAATGTTTGGGAAGCTGTACATGAATTTGCATCCGTGACAGTGACGGTATAAATTCCCGCAGTCAGGGAATTAGCAATCGGTGCATTTCCACCGACGGGCGACCATGAGTAAGTGAAAAATCCCGCGCCGCCGCTTACCGTTGCGAGTGCATGGCCATCGTTTCCTCCATTGCATGAAACATTCTGCTGCGAAGGACTGATAGTAATTGGAGTGGGTTGTGTGATGTTGACCGTAACATTCACCGAAGCGAAAACGGCATCAGTAACTGTGCAAGTATAATTTCCGGCGCAGAGCGCACTCGCAGTTGCCGCGGTACCGCCGCTCGGCGACCAGTTGTAAGAGTATGGAGAAGTTCCTCCGGATGCAATGACAGTTGCAGATCCGTTACACGCGCCGAAGCAGGTGACATCGGTTTGAGAAGAGGAAGCAGCAAGCGCCTGCGATTTCGCGAGACTACTTACGGAAAGAAGTGCTGCAACGAGTAAAAATTTTTTCATGTATAGGGTAGTGGATTGAAAGGAATGTCCAAGTTAAAAATAATTTTTCAGTTGAAGGCCTATCGAATGCAAATCAAAAATGAAAAATCAAAAAATAAAAAAATTGTTTTACGCCACATACATCACCTGCTTCACGGCATCAATCACTTTTGCGGGATTAGGCAATGCGGCTTCAATGAGCGTAGGCGCGTATGCGAGCGGCACATCTGCATTCACCACGCGCTGTATGGGCGCGTCGAGATAATCAAACGCATTTTTCTGAACATGAAAAGTAATGTCGGTAGAAATATTTGCGAGCGGCCATGCCTCTTCGAGA